>NZ_BAABCS010000015.1:0-183844 GCF_039539165.1 Flavobacterium chungnamense | reverse complement strand
CAAAAGTTTAGTTAAAATATTAAAATTCAACACTTTAAATATACTAACTTTTGCTTTTTTACCCAAATATTTTTACACTTTTATATCGAACTCACGTTATTTAGAATACTAAGCATCATTACTTCATTATTTTCTATTTTTGGAAGCAATAAATTGGATACAGATTTTTTGTACCTTTATCGTTTGTAATAATTAAGAAAATGAACATCAAGCACTATTTAGATTCTACTTATCTAAAAACACCCGAGCAAGCTGGACTTTCTGTTGAAGAAAACACCAAAGTAGTTCAAGGATTTATTCAAGAAGCTATAGATGAAGGTTTTAAACTTATCATGATTCGTCCTGATATGGTTGCGATGGCTAGAAAAATGATTAGTAAGGCTAATTCAATGGTTACGATAGGTACTGTAATTGGTTTTCATGAAGGAACTTATTCATTGGAAGATAAACTTACCGAAGCTAAAAAAGCTATTGAAGATGGTGTAGATGATTTAGATTTTGTATGCAATTATGAAGCATTCAAAAGAGGTGAGATCGATCTTGTAAAAAAAGAAGTTCTCGAAGGAACCAAACTTGGACTAGATCATCACAAAACAGTAAAATGGATTATTGAAGTGGCAGCATTAAGTAACGACCAAATTATCCAAATTTCTTCTTTGATTAAGAAGGTTGTGATGTCTAATTTTAAAGAAGAATGTTATCATTTGGTTTATGTAAAATCATCAACAGGTTTTTACAAAACAGAAAATGGTTTGCCAAATGGCGCAACGGTACCAACTATAATAATGATGTTAGAAAATGGTTCGCCTCTCTCTATAAAAGCTGCAGGTGGCGTTAGAACCTATGATGAAGCAGTAGAAATGATTAATCTTGGAGTTAAGAGAATAGGGACATCATCTGCCAAAGCCATTGCCAACGGACAAACAACAAACAGCGATTACTAAATTATATTCAAATAGGATGTTTAATAAAATAACGATAGCTTTTTTACTATTAAATGCATTATTGGTTACTGCTCAAAAAGGAAGTGAACAAATGCCAATTTTTCCAAACTGTGAGAAATTACAAGCAAAAGAACTTGAAAATTGTTTCAATACTGAAGTGCAAAATTTTGTTTACAATAATTTTCAAGTACCAACTAAGTTAAAAGACAACAACTACAAAGGAAGTATCATAGTCTTGTTTGAGGTTGATGACAAAGGAACTTTCAAAGTGCAATATGTTGATGCCATAGATGAGGATTTAGTAAAAGAAAGTAAACGAGTTTTTGCAGCTATACCAAAAGTGATTCCGCCAACGTATAACGGAAAGCCAACTTATGCAAAGTATACAATCAAAATAGCAATTCCACTTCAAAGTGCTGCTGAAATTCAAGTAGAAAAGGAGAAAGAGATTGAGGCTAGCAAGCCAACGACTATTTACTCGCCAAAAGATAAAAATAAAGAATTAACAGAATTTGATAGTATTGTCTATAAAAAATTCAATAATCCTCAGTTTCAAAGTCATTTAAGCATTCCATTGTCGCATAGTTTTTATGCCCAATTTGATCCAGCGATGAATCAAGTAGGTAGTAATAATCATACGGCATCCAAACCTTATACTTATTCTGAAGTTTCTAAATATTACAATTTAGAAGCAGAAAATCAAAAGCTAATGAAGAACAAAACTTCATGGTGGGGAAAAAAACTTTGGAATGAAAATACAGTTGCCATTCAAGGAGATGATTATTGGTTTACATTAAATCCTATTTTCGATTTACAAATGGGTAAAAGTGATCCAAGTGTTGTCGATTATACTTACGTTAATACTCGTGGAATTAAAGTGCGAGGTGGTTTAGGAAGTCAATTAAACTTTACAACAACCATTTTTGAAAGTCAAGGTCGTTTTGCTGATTATTTTAATAATTATGCTGTTTCGATAAAACCATCAGGAGGAAATCCGGCAATAATTCCAGGAATTGGAATTGCAAAAGAATTTAAATCAGATGCTTTCGATTTTCCTATGGCCGAGGCAAATTTGACTTTTGCACCAAATAAGTTTATTGATTTACAATTGGGTTACGGAAGAAATTTTTTAAGTGATGGATATCGTTCGCTGTTTTTAACAGATGGTGTAAGTCCTGTTCCTTATTTTAAAATAAACACTACATTCTGGAAAATTAAATATACCAACAATTATATGTGGATGAAAGATGTTAGAAATGACGCCACAGTTGATGGAACTTATGCGACAAAGTTTGTTGCAAACCATTATTTAAGTTGGAATGTTACTAAAAGATTCAATTTAGGTTTTTTCGAATCGGTAGTTTGGTCTAAACAAAACGATAGAGGATTTGACATGAGTTTTGTGAATCCAATTATCTTTTATCGTGCTGTTGAGTTTGCTTCCTCATCCAAGAGTGGTAATGCCTTATTAGGTTTAACAACAAAATATAAATGGAACAATCAAATTAATTTCTACGGACAATTTCTAATTGATGAATTCTCATTCAATGAAGTAAAGGATGCTAATAAAAGTTGGAAAAATAAATTTGCTTACCAAATTGGAGCAAAATATTTCAATGCGTTTAATATAGAAAATTTGATGTTACAACTGGAGTACAATCATATCAGACCTTACGTTTATTCTCATAGCGATGCGTTAACAAATTATGGAAACAGCAACCAAAGTCTTGGTCATCAATGGGGAGGAAATGCGAAAGAATTAATCGCAATTGCACGTTACCACAAAGGAAGATATTTTGCTGATGCAAAATTAACAATGGGTGTAAGAGGATTTGATTTTGACACTACTAAGAATTACGGTGGAAATATTTACCTAAGTTATAACGATAATAGAGCTTTTGATAATGGAGTTATAGTAGGTCAAGGAAATAAAACTAATATTGTAATTGCCGATTTACAAGCTGGTTATTTGATAAACCCAGCTACAAATTTGAAAGCTTTTGGAAGTATTATTTACAGAAATTTTAGCCCAACAGTGGAAACAGATGCTTTGAAAAAACAAAGTACTACTTGGTTTTCTCTTGGTTTGAGATGCGATATCTTTAATTGGTATTTCGATTATTAGAATTTTAAATAATTTTATGGTTTGTTTTTTGTCAAATCCTTTTTGATAAACTACTTTTGCACCATTAAAAAATCAATTTTTCAATACCATTGAATTCTACAACTAATACACTTTCATTCAAAGCAATCTTTAGAGATTTTAAAGAAATCACCAAAGCTGGTTTAGCAATAAGTGTTTTATTTTCTTCAATTGCCGGCTATTTATTAGGATTTGACGAAAGTCATCCGTTTAGTTGGACAACTTTGATAATGTTAATTATTGGTGGATATTGCATGGTTGGAGCATCAAATGCTTTTAATCAAGTGATTGAAAAAGATTTGGATGCATTAATGGATAGAACTAAGAATCGTCCAGTTCCTGCAGGAAGAATGTCGCCAAATGTTGCTCTGTTTGTAGCAAGTTTGTTAACGATTATTGGATTAATCTTACTCTATTTAATCAATCCGAAAACAGCAATGTTCGGAGCGATTTCAATATTTTTATATACAAGTGCTTACACGCCATTAAAAACGGTTACGCCACTATCGGTTTTTGTAGGAGCAATTCCAGGAGCAATTCCTTTCATGTTAGGATGGGTTGCTGCGACAGGAAATTTCGGAATAGAAGCAGGAACGCTATTTATGATTCAGTTTTTTTGGCAGTTTCCTCATTTTTGGGCAATAGGTTGGTTTTTATATGAAGATTATGAAAAAGCGGGTTTTTTTATGTTGCCTACTGGACAAAGAGAAACTAAAACAGCGACACAAATTATTTTGTATACATTTTGGCTAATTGTAGCATCACTATTACCTTGTTTGGGGTTTACTGGGCAATTTTTTATTAGCCCAATTGCAGCAGTTTTGGTTTTTCTATTAGGTTTATGGATGCTTATCTATGCTTTCAAACTATACAAACAAAGAACACCAAAAGCAGCTAGAGTATTAATGTTAGTAAGTGTTTCTTACATTACTTTATTGCAAATAATATATATAACAGATAAATTTTTAAGATAGTTATGATGACAACTGAAGAACATAAGGAACGCACAGCAAGGTCATATAAGCTCTTGTTGATTTTTGCGATGATAAGTATGGTGATGATGTTTGCTGGTTTAACCAGTGCAATGGTTGTAAGTAAATCAAGACCTGATTGGTTGAAAGATTTTCAAATGCCAACAGCTTTTTTTGTAAGTACTGCAATTATACTTCTTTGTAGTGTAACCATTCACTTAGCAAAAAAATCAATAAAGAAAGATGACAGAAGCGCAACGACATTATTTTTATTAGCAACACTTGCATTGGGATTTGGCTTTATTTATTTTCAATTTGAAGGTTTTGCTCAGTTATTTCATAATCATTTATATCCAGTTGGTGGAACAGGTTCTATTACCATTTCATTTTTATATGTTTTGGTTTATGTGCACATGGCACACTTAGCAGGAGGCATAATTTCATTATTAATTATAATTTATAATCATTTTAAACAAAAGTACAATTCGTCCCAATTTCTTGGTATTGAGCTAGGTGCAATGTATTGGCACTTTCTTGATTTCTTGTGGATTTATTTATTTTTGTTTTTATATTTCTTTAAATAAGAAAAAAATGTAAATTTGGGAACTTTTTAACAACAACTTTTTATGGGATCGACAGTTACTACTGCAAATACTGTAGGGAAATCATGGGATGGCGGAAATAATGAGCCATTAGGAGCAAGTTACGGAAAATTAATGATGTGGTTTTTCATCGTTTCTGATGCATTAACCTTTTCTGGTTTTTTAGCTGCTTACGGTTTTTCTAGATTTAAATTCATTGAAACTTGGCCTTTAGCCGATGAAGTGTTTACACACTTTCCATTTATGCATGGGGTTTCTGCTCCAATGTATTATGTGGCATTGATGACTTTTATTCTTATCTTTTCTTCTGTGACTATGGTACTTGCTGTTGATGCGGGTCACCAAATGAAACAAGGAAAAGTAGCTTTTTACATGTTTTTAACAATCATTGGAGGTTTAATCTTCGTTGGTTCACAAGCTTGGGAATGGAAAAATTTCATTCATGGTGAGTATGGTGCTGTTGAAACAAAAGGCGGAAGTATTCTGCAGTTTGTCGATAGTAAAGGAAAGCGTGTTGCTTTAGCTGATTTCGCGGTTGTATTACCTGAAGAAAGAGAACAGCTTACAAGAGGTAAAGGAAAATGGTTTATGGAAGAAGGAACTTTGTCTACTTATTCTGTAAATGAAGTTTTAGAGGGATTCAAAGCTCATCCAGATTTATTAGTAAGAACTGAAGTTATTAATAGTGAGGAAACTCTTAAAACTGTTCAAGGTTTAAATGAAGATAAATCATTAAACAAAGAAAAACATAAATTTATTCTTTCAAGAGCAGAATCTGAAAAAAGATTAGCTAATGCTACATTGGTAGTTGAAGGAGCTAATTTACAACACAATGAATATGGAAGCAAGTTATTTGCTGATTTCTTCTTTTTCATTACTGGTTTCCACGGTTTTCACGTATTTTCAGGAGTAATTATCAATATCATTATTTTTATTAATGTTCTATTGGGAACTTATGAGAAAAGAAGAACGTACGAAATGGTTGAAAAAGTTGGACTTTACTGGCACTTTGTCGATTTAGTTTGGGTTTTTGTATTTACATTCTTCTATTTAGTTTAATTTTTAGAAATTATATATTATGTCACACGAGCACGTTTCTAATACAAAAAGAATTTGGAATGTATTTTTCCTTCTTTCTGCAGTAACAATAGTAGAGGTTGTTTTGGGTATTATTAAGCCAGAATCACTTCATTTGACCAATATTTTAGGGATGAACCTTTTAAATTGGATATTCATTATTTTAACAGTATTTAAAGCATATTACATTGTTTGGGCTTTCATGCACATGGAAGGCGAAACTCCTGCATTAAGAAGAGCTGTAGTCTGGACTGTAATTTTCTTAATTATATATTTAGTTTTCATTTTACTTACAGAAGGAAACTATGTTTTTGAGGTATTTAAAAATGCTACCATTAAGTGGAATTTTTAACATTATATTAATTCAATAAAAAGGTACGCGTTGCGTACCTTTTTTTTATTTTTGTGTATTCAAATTTTGAAAAAAATGAAAAAGAAAATTGTTCTGTTTGTATTGTTCGTTCTTCCACTAGTTACTTATCTCTTTTTTGCATCAGGCGTTAATAGTTTTGTTAATCTTCCTACTATTACTAAGAATATTCCAGATATAAATACTTGGAAAACTTTAGATGATAAACCTGTTGCTCTTACCAATAAAATTACAATATTAGGCTTTATTGGTACTGATGTCGAGAAACGAAAAGGAAGTTTTTTTAATTTATACGAAAAGATTTATACTAGGAATAAAGATTTTAAAGATTTTCAAATGGTAATGATTTTTCCAGATGGAACTCAAGAGCAAGTTAAAGCATTAAAAGACGATATAAGTAAATTAGGAACTCAAGCTGGATGGAATTTTGTTTTTGGTTCACCACAGCAAATAAAAACATTCTATGACAAACTACAATTAGTTGGTAAATTGGATGAAAAGCTAGGAACACCAAATGTTTACATTGTAGATAAAAAGAGAAATCTTAGAGGTAGAAAAGGACAAGATAAAAAGGGCAAGCCAGAATATAAAGAAGGATACAATACTGTTTTAGTTTCAGAACTATACAATCAAATGATAGATGATGTAAAGATCATTTTGGCAGAATATAGATTAGCTTTAAAAAGAAATCACAACGCTTCAAGAAAAATATAATAGGCATGAAAAATAAATCTTATATCGGAATTTCATTTATTATTTTAGTATTTGGGATTATCTTTATACCAAAAATAATTGATCGCATTAAAGAAGGCTCAGTTGTAAAAAACGACAGAATGAGTCTCTCAAATGAAATTATAAAAGAGGATGGTTTAATAAAGATAGGGCCAGTTCCTAATTTTGAATTAACAGATCAAAACAGGACAAAAATATCTGATAAAAGTTATTTAGGTAAAGTATATGTAATTGAGTTTTTCTTTTCAACATGTCCTTCAATTTGTCCAATTATGAACAAAAACATGAAGGATATTCAAAAAGAGTTTTCAAAAGAGAGTAACTTTGGAGTAGCTTCAATTACTATAAATCCTGAAAATGACACTGTTGAAGTTCTTAAAGAACATGCAAATCAACTTGGGATAACAACTCCAAATTGGCATTTTCTAACAGGAAATAAGCAATATATTTTAAGTTTGGCCAATAAAGGATTCAATTTATACGCAGCTGAAAATAAAAAAGTAAATGGTGGTTTTGAACATTCCGGACTTTTTGCACTTGTAGATAAAGAAGGAAAAATAAGATGTAGAAAGGATAAGCAAGGAAATCCAATTCTATATTATGATGGGCTAGAAGCCGAAGGAGTAAAAGCAATAAAAGAAGATATTAAATTATTATTAGAAGAATAATCATGGATAATACAATAGAAAAAAAATTTAGAACACCAATTATTATTGTTTCAATACTAATTCCAATAGTAGTAGCAATACTTTTTTCGGTTAAATTGAAAGATTTTGGAATCAATGTGGAGCCACTTTCATTCTTACCACCAATTTATGCATCTATTAATGGTATTACGGCTATTTTATTAATTTTAGCAGTAAGAGCTATAAAAAATGGTAATCGTTCATTACATGAAAAATTAATGACTTCTGCAATTGCATGTTCAGTAATCTTTTTAGTTATGTATGTTGCATACCACATGACATCAGAGTCTACTAAATTTGGTGGTGAAGGTATAATCAGGTATGTTTACTTTTTTATTTTACTAACTCATATTGCACTTTCAGTAATTATAATTCCTTTAGTTTTGTTTACTTACGTTAGAGCATTATCTAAACAATTTGATAGACATAAAAAATTGGCTAGAATTACATTTCCATTATGGTTATATGTCGCAGTTACTGGCGTTGTTGTTTATCTAATGATTTCTCCATATTATGTGTAAAAACGATATAGAAAAAAGAGAAAAGAAAAGAAACTATAGACTTTTCATAATCTTCTGTACTCTATACTCTATATTCTATTCTCTTCCTTTAAAAGCACAATGTGCTATGTGTAGAGCATCATTAGAAAGTGAAGGAAATACTATGAAATCTGAAGCAGTAAATGACGGAATTGTTTACCTGATGGTTATTCCGTATGTGTTGGTTGGTATCGTAGGAGTAGTAGTTTATAGAATGTATACCAAAAAGAAAACGCAATAATTTACTTATTCCATTCCATCAATTTTAATGTTCAGTTTGCCTGATGTAGTTATAAATGCAATTATAGCTTCGTTGGTTAATTCTACTTTTTCAAATTCAAAATCGTTCAAAGTTCCGTTTACAAATACACCTTTCATTGGTGAGTAATTACTCAAGTAAGGCAATAAACTTTTTTTGCCTTCATCTAAATTTTCTTTTATAGAATAACGACAATTTTCTTGAATTTTTCTCAAAATTACGCCTTGCAACAACCAATTAGCTGTTTTCGTCAAAAGACCTTTGGTGTTCAATACATAATCCATTTGTTCAAAATAAATTTCTTTTGTAACCGAATTATAATTTGGAATTCCAGAAAGATAAATTGATCCATTGATGCTTCCAGTCATGTCAAGAGCAATAATCATTTTACCATCTTTCGACCATAAATCAACTTTTTGTACCGTTATTTTTCTACTTCCAGAAGCAAATTCTTTTCCTTGAAAATTCTTAGTTATTATTCGTGAAGCACTTTCATAGGTAGAAATTGCCGCAACAGTAGCAGTGGTTTTATCTGGAACAGTAGCAACTGGTTTAAAAGTCACGGATTCTTTATCAAAAACATTTTTTGGTTCTTGTCCAACCATAGTTTGCATAGTACATTTCAATCCTAAGTTCATTTTTATTTTACTTTTTTGCAATTGTGCATCAGTAACATAAACTTCAATTGGATTCATTTTAAACCAGGTTTCATATTGTTCACTAGTCTTAAATGGTGTTCCCAAAGTTTCTAAAACATTCAAAACATAAGGTTTGAAATCACAAGATTTTTCAATGGCATCATCAATTTTTTTGGCTACTTTCGATTTAAAAATAGATAATGTAGGACTGATTATATAAGTTATTGGAACTTTTTTCCCAGCAACTAATATCGTTGGACTTTCACTCCATTCAAAATCTTCAATAACTGAGCTAGTATTCATTTTCCAATTTGATAATTTGGCTGTACTGAGTAAAGTTATGGTTCCATTTAAGTCAATTTCTCGCGTGTCATTTAACCCCATGAACTCCGTACCGTATTTTATTTTTGACCAAATTTTTAAAGGCAAAACAGATTTTATTTTTCCGTCTTTTTCAATTAATTTTATGGTGCCTGTTTTCCAAATTTTCATTTCCGTTTTGTCATCCTCAAGATTATTATCCTCATAAATCAATCCAGTTAAGGCTTTGTTTAATTGATTTTCGATTTCTTTTAATGAAACTTCCATGGGCATACTTACGAATGAAGTTGTTGTTTTGTATGCCATTGGAGTGTTTTGAGAGGGCTCGGGTTTTATGGTAGCAATCTTGTTTGTTGACGAACAACTAAACAAAATGGAAAGTAGAATAAGCGAAATTAATGCAAGAAAAGTGTTTTTCATTTTTAAATCAAAATTAATTTGGGTGTGAATGTAACAAAAAAAGTAATTTGACGTCAGATAAGAAAATGTTAATTTAATTGTTTTGATGATAAAACGCTTAAATTTGCATTATTGTATTTTAACTGTTGATTAAAATAAACATGAAAAACGTAGTTTTTAAAATAATTTTCCTTTTTACATTAGTTTTAGGATTTTCATCCCAAGCTCAATCAAAAAAATGGACCATACAAGAATGTGTCGATTATGCTTTAAAAAATAATATTAGCATTAAACAAACCGATTTAGACGCACAAACAACTGCAATTTCTAAGAAAGATGCTATTGGAAATTTTTTACCAACAATTAATGCCAATACTTCACACTCTTGGAATATTGGTTTAAATCAAAATATCACAACAGGTTTACTACAAAATCAAACGACACAATTTACCTCCGCAGGTTTAAATTCAAGTATTGATATCTATAATGGATTGCAAAATCAAAATAGACTTCGTAGAGCTAATCTTTCAATTTTGTCTGCTCAGTATCAACTGACTAAAATGAAAGATGATATTTCTCTAAATGTTGCAAATGCTTTTCTTCAAATTCTTTTCAATAAAGAGAATCTTAAAGTTCAAAAAGAACAATTAGCCAACGATGAAAAACAGCAAAAAAGAAGTGAAGAATTGGTGGCATCTGGTGTAGTCCCAAGAGGTGACTTGTTAGATGTAAAGGCAACTGTAGCTGCAGATAAACAAAGAGTTGTTACAGCAGAAAACACATTGTTTTTATCAAAATTGAGTTTGGCTCAATTGCTACAATTGGATGATTTTAAAGATTTTGATATTGCTGATGCTGATTATGAAGTAAAACCTAGCGCTACGATGTTAGAAACACCTGAAGATATCATTGCAAAAGCAAAACAAGAACGTGTGGAGTTAAAAATAGCCAAAACAAATCTAGAAATAGCCGAAAAAGACGTTAAGATTGCTAAAGGAGCTTTTCAACCAAGTTTATCTGGATTTTATAGTTTTAGTTCAAGAGTTAGTTATGCAGATAGAATATTATTTGATAGCTCGGGTTTCCCATATACAGCAGGTGCACTTCCCTTCTTTGATCAATTTAGTAACAATAAAGGGCATAATTTTGGAATGCAATTAAATATTCCGGTACTGAATGGTTTGTCAATCAAGAATAATGTTGAGCGTTCAAAAATTGCTTTTGAGCGTTCTAAGACAGTTGAAAAACAAGCTACATTAGATTTAGAACGAAATGTTTACACAGCAATTACTGATGCTAAAGGAGCACTTAATGCTTACGAGTCAGCAACCACAACTTTAGAAGCTCGTAAAGAAGCTTTTAATTATGCTAAAGAAAAATATGCGGTAGGTATGATGAATAGTTTTGATTACAATCAGGCACAATTATTATATGCTAATGCACAATCAGAAGTAATAAGAACTAAATACGATTACATTTTTAAAGTTAAAGTTGTAGAGTTTTATTTTGGAATTCCAATTATTGAAAATAAATAAAATGAATAAAAAAGTGCTATTAGAATGTATTAAAGCGTTTTCCATTGGTGCTATTATTGGATTAATATTTATGTATTTCAGAAAAACGGATTCGCTCTCGATGCCAATAATTTTTGGATTCATAACTTTAAGTATTCATGCAAGAAATAATACCTATATAAAAAATAAATAAGATCATGTCAAAAAAGAAAATTTACATAATAACTGGAGTTATTTTAGGATTAGTAGTTTTATTAATAGCTTTATCAAAAGCTGGTGTTTTTGGAGATAGAGATAATTCTACAGAAGTTGAAACTGCCAAAGTTGACGAAATAACTATCATAGAAACAGTATCAGCAACTGGAAAAATTCAGCCAGAAATTGAAGTAAAAATATCTTCTGAAGTTTCTGGAGAAATTATTGCTTTGCCTGTAAAAGAAGGTCAAGTGGTTAAGAAAGGTGATTTATTAGTGAAAATTAATCCTGATTTGTACACTTCTGGATTGAATCGTTCTGTATCAAATTATTCTGGTACTAAAGCTGGATTAAGTCAAGCTGATGCCTCTTTTAAAGAAGCTCAAGCCAACTATGATAGAAACAGATCGTTGTATGAAAAAGGAATTATATCACGTTCAGATTGGGATAAAGCTATTGCTTCATTTGAAGTGGCAAAAGCTAGCAAACAATCGGCTTATTATAATGTTCAAAGTGCTAACGCAACTGTAAAAGAAGCAAAGGACAACTTAGGAAGAACTACAATTTACTCTCCAGCAGATGGAACAATTTCTATGTTGAATGTAGAATTGGGTGAAAGAGTTTTAGGAACCCAACAAATGACAGGAACTGAAATTTTAAGAGTTGCCAATTTAAACAACATGGAAGTTGAAGTTGATGTCAACGAAAATGACATCGTTAAAATCAACATAGGAGACGAAACAAATATTCAAGTTGATGCTTATTTGAAAAAAGAGTTTAAAGGAATTGTTACAAGTATTTCTAACTCTGCTAGCTCAACTACAACAGCTGATCAAGTAACAAACTTCAAAGTAAAAGTTAGAATTTTAAAAGAATCATATTTAGATTTAATTGAAGGAAAACCAGATACTTATTCTCCTTTTAGACCAGGAATGACAGCTACTGTTGATATCATTACTACAAGAAAAGAAAAAGTTATTGGTGTGCCAATTAGTTCTGTAGTTATAAAATCGGATACAACGGCAACTAAGAAATTTGAAGTTGAAGATGGAGAAGAGGAGAACAAGGTTAAAGCTAAGTCGGATAAAAAACTGGAATGTGTTTTTGTAAAAGTAGGTGATAAAGCTAAAATAAAAGTAGTAAAAACAGGAATCCAAGATGATACTAACATTGAAATCATCTCTGGTCTTCAAAAAGGTGATGAAGTAATTGTTGGGCCTTATGTAACAGTTTCCAAAAATCTAAATTCTGGAGATAAAGTTAAAATCACTGCTAAGAAAGAAGAGGCAAAAAAATAGAACTTAAAAAGATTATCTTTTAAATGGGTTATATTCTTAATATTGAAACGGCTACCAAAAATTGTTCTGTGGCTTTAGCCAAAAATGGTGAAACTATCTTATGTAGAGAAATGGCTGAACAAGGATTTTCTCATGCAGAAAAATTACATCTGTTTATTGAAGAGATTATAAAGTCAGCAGGAATAATATTTTCTGATTTAAGTGCTGTTGCAGTAAGTCAAGGACCTGGTTCGTATACAGGATTACGAATTGGCGTTTCTGCTGCAAAAGGATTATGTTATGCACTAGAAATACCATTGATTTCAGTTGATACTTTGACAATTTTAGCAAATCAATTGCAAATAGAAAAAGGAATTATTATTCCGATGATTGATGCACGAAGAATGGAAGTTTATAGCGCTATTTTTAATGCAAAAAAAGAAATGATAAGGGAAGTTCAAGCTGAAATTCTTACGGATTCTAGTTTTTCAGATATTGAGGATGCTGTTTATTTCGTGGGTGATAGTAATGAAAAAGCAAAAACAATATTATCAAAATCTAATTTTAATTTTGTTGACACAATTTTTTATCCTTCAGCTAAGGAAATGAGTTCTATTTCGTATAAAAAGTTTATAAATAATTCTTTTGAAGATGTGGCTTATTTCGAACCTTATTACTTGAAAGATTTTATGTTGCAAACAAAATCTATTTAGAATTTTCTCTTACAAAAGGTTGTATTATTATACCTTTTTTATCAAAAGCAGCTTTGCAATTTTCTAATATATCTGAGGATACTTCTCCAAAATCTTCGTTTTTAGACCACGGACGAATTGCTAAGTGGATTGCACTATCTGATAAATCTTTTACAACGACTATAGGTTCTGGATTTTTCAAAACTTTTGAATGGCTTCTCATTACTTCTAAGACAACTTCTTTAGCTTCTTTAATGTTTGTTTCATAAGAAAGTGAAAATACCAAATCAACTCTTCTCATTCCTGCAACAGAAAAGTTTGTAATAATTCCATTGGATAATATTCCATTCGGTATAAAAATGGTTTGATTGTTGGCTGAAGTAAGTTTGGTTACAAATATTTGAATTTCTGTTACTGTCCCAATTACTCCTTGTGCTTCAATAGTGTCTCCAACTCTAAATGGTTTAAAAAGAATAATCAACATTCCACCTGCAAAATTTGATAAAGAACCTTGAAGGGAAAGACCAACAGCCAAACCAGCAGCTCCTAAAATTGCTACAAATGACGAAGTTTCTATTCCAAGTTTTGATATAAAAGTCACGAATAACAAAATTCGTAAAACCCAATTTAAAATATCCGCCAAAAACTTTGAAAGCGTTGGGTCTAACTCACGTTGAACCATTAATTTCTTAACCAATCGATTTATAAATCGAATTACATAAATTCCAACAAAAAGAATGATGAATGCTGAAATTAACTTTGGCGAATAACTAATTAATACATCAAAAAATTGCTTTGTGTATTCTTCTAAACTGTTAATGTGTAGTGTCTTTTCCATAATAAAAAATCACACTAAAAAGTGTGATTTAAATTTTTACAAAGATAGCTTTTTTCCAAAATTAATCAGCATCTTCTTCAACTCTATTTGCTTCTTCCGACGGAGTCGCTGGTGCAGCTTCGTCAGCATCACCAGTTAAAGAGTTAACTTTTTCTTTTACAGTATCAACGGCATTTCCGGCCATTTCTTCTGCTTTATCTGCAAGTTCGCCTGCTTTTTCTTTTACAGTATCAACAGCATTCTCAATTGCTTCACTAGCAGCAGGAACATATTCTGCTACTTTTTCTTTTGCAATTTCTGCATATTCTTCAGCTTTTTCTACTAAAGGTGCAGCTGTTTCTTTTACTTTTTCAATTGCTTCTTCAGCAAAATCTTCAGCTTTATCAGCAACTTCACTTACTTTTTCTTTGGCTGAACCAAATAAATTTTTAAAAAATCCTCCTAATCCCATAGTTTTTGTTTTTTGTATTGGTTAAAATTAATATTGTTTATTCAATTTCAAAAGTAAGTTTCAAATTTACTCTATATTCTGTTACTTTTCCATCTTTTACAGCTGCACTATGCTCTTGAACATAAACGGATCGAATATGTTTTAAAGATTTTGCTGCTTGTTCAACCGCTTTTTGTGTTGCATCTTCCCAGCTTTTTTCTGAGCTTGCAAGTACTTCGATTACTTTTAATACTGCCATAATTTATTTATTTGGTTAAAGTAATAAAATTACAAAATTTATAAATACGATAGTATTTTGTTTTATAGAAATATTGCTACAATTAGCTGTTTTGCATAATTTTAGCCATGATATACTCGTGAAGCAACTATTAGGCCTTCTTTTATTTCTAATACTTCTGCAACTAGCATTGCTTCTTCGTTATCTACATTTCTTATATATTCCATAAATACTCTGTCAGAATTTGCTGTTAGGGAAGTTACTTTATATTGCAAACTTGGTAACCGTTCAAAAGCATCTTGCCACCATGTTCTTAGTGCGTCTTGCCCTTTAACTAGTCCATTTGTTTCAGGATGTCTAATTTTTAATTTCGGACTAAAGTGTTCCGCTTCATTATCATATAGTGAAAGTAATTTTTCTAAATTATGCGTGTTAAATGCTTCAAACCAAGCATGAGCTATAGATAAATTTTTTTGAGTTGTCATAGGGATAAAAAAACCAAGCTTTTGCCTGGTTAGATATTTTTTAAATTAATTATTTCTTGTTCTGTCAGCGCTCTCCAATTTCCTCTTGGCAGATTTTTTTTGGTTAAGCCAGCAAAGGCAACACGATCAATTTTTATTGTAGTATAGTTGTAGTTTTCAAATATAGCTCTAACAACTTTTACATTTGGAGTTCTTAACTTGATTCCAATTTCATTCTTTGGCTCATTTTCGATATAACTTATTTCATCTACAAATAGTTTATGACCATCTAATGTTACACCTTTTGAAATTTTTTCTAAATCTTCAAATTTTAAATTTTTATCTAAGGTAACTTGATAGATTTTTGGAGATTTTTGATTTGGTAAACTAAATTTTCTAATAATATCGGTATCATTTGTAAAAACTAATAATCCAGTGGTGTTTTTATCCATTCTACCAATAGGTTGCATCTTAGATGTTGTTGCTCCTTTTATAAGTTCCAAAACATTTCTATGATCGCCATCTTCATCATTTGAAGTCGTGAAGTTTTTGGGTTTGTTTAAAACAAAATATTCTTTCTTTTCAGGCATTAAAGTTGCGCCGTCAAAATTTACAACATCACCAGGCTTAACTTTATGTCCCATTTCTGTAATGACAATTCCATTTACTTTTACATTCCCAGATTGAATATAAATATCAGCATCTCTTCTAGAGCAAGCACCAGAATTTGAGATGTATTTGTTCAAACGAATATCATCTGATTTTATTGGTTTTGGAACATTTGGAGAATCTTTTTTAACTACGGGTTTTCTATTTTGAGAACGTTTGTCCATAGCAGGTTTAGAAGTCGTAGTAGATTTTTTTCTATCACCACTTGGTTTACTAGGTCCAGTTCGTTTTTTATTATTAGAATTATTCATGCTTATATTTTTTGCAAAGATACTCTATTTGAGCTTAACTTTTGCTAAGAATATGAAAGCAAAGGGATTTAGAAGTCTTTTTCTAAAACCTTAAACTTATTTCCAAGAATTTCAATAAGTACTTTTGGGTTGGTATTGGTATAAAAAAGTTGCTCACTTTTCTCATTTATTTCTCTAAAGCCTACTTTTTCATATAAGATTTTTTTGGTTTGCTTGGCAACTGCTTCTCCAGAATCTATTATTTTGATATTTGATGGTAGAATTTTTTTTATTTGAGGGATTAAGTAAGGGTAGTGGCTACACCCAAGCACCAAATAATCTATGTTACATTCCATCATAGGATTTAGATATTTTTTCAATAAATCCTTCATCTCTTTAGAATTTATTTCACCATTTTCTATTAGTTCAACAAGACCAAATCCAATTTGTTCTATTATTTGTATGTCTTGAAATTGCTCTACATGTTTGTAAAATAACTCACTATTTAAGGTTCCTTTAGTTGCAAGAATTCCTATTTTTTGTGTTTTAGAATGTAATGCTGCTGGTTTTATAGCTGGTTCAATTCCTATAAATGGGATGTCGTATTTTACACGTAATTCTTTTATTGCATTGGTTGTAGCTGTATTGCAAGCTACAACTATAATTTTACAATTTTGATTAAGAAGAAACTCTGTATTTTTACTACTTAAATGAATAATTTCATCTTTGGATTTTTGACCATAGGGAGCATTTTTGCTATCCGCTAAATAAATGGTATTTTCATTAGGAAGTAATTGATGAATTTCTTTCCAGATTGAAGTTCCACCAATTCCCGAATCAAATAGTCCAATAGGATTGTTGTTTGTCATAAAGCAAATGTAAAAAAAAACTGCTCAATTTATTTGAGCAGTTTTTAAATATTTTAGATTTTTAAATTGGATTAAAATCCTAAATCTTTTTTTACATCAGCGGTAATGTCTGTTCCATCAGCCAATAATAAATCACCAGCGTTTAGTACGTAATTAAAACCTTTAGCTTTTCCAACTTTTTGGATAGAAGCTTTTACTTTTTCAGTGATAGGTTTCATTAGGTCTGCTTCTTTCTTTTGTAAATCTTTTTGAGCAGTTTCTTGATATTCGCCAATTCTTCTTCCCATGTCTTGCATTTCTGATTGACGTGTTTGGTTTACAGCATCAGTTACAGTTGCAGCTTCAGCATCATATTTTTTAATTTTAGCTTGATACTCATCTACCATAGTTTTGTACTCAGCAGTGTAAGTATCACTCAATTTTTTCAATTGATTTTGAGCATCAAGTACAGCAGGCATTTTAGTCATGATATCATTAGTATCAACATGTGCTACTTTAGTTTGAGCACTCATTGTTTGAAAGCCAAATAAAGCTACTGCTGCTATTAAAAAAGTTCTAAATTGTTTCATCATTCTTCGTATTAATTATTGTTTTTATTTATTTTAAGGTTTATTATTTTTTGCGTCTTCTTTTGCTTTTTTTGCAGCTTCTCTATCGGCTAATATTTTGAGTCTTTTTTCTTCGGCTGCTTTTTTTCTATCATCAATTAGCTTTTGTCTTTCTTCTAAAGATTTTTTCTTTTGAGCTTCAACTTCTGCCTTTTTATCAGCTACTGCATCTGTTTTTGTGTCTGCATCTTTATTATCTGTATTAGGCTTATCAGAAACTGTGCCACTTTTTTTGTTATTCTTCTCTTCAAGCAATTGTTTTCTATTTGCTTCAGCTTCAGCTTTCTTTTCTTCAGCAAGAAGTTTCTTGTCTTCAATCATTTTTAGACGAGCTGCTTTTCTTTCTTCAACTTGTTTTTGTCTATCAGAAAGTGCTGGATTATCGTCAATCATATCTTGCTTGCGTTCTCTCTCTTCTTCAAGCTTCAATTGTTTGGCAGTCATTTCCTTTCTTTTCTCGGAACGAGTTAGAGCACTTACAACACGATCACTAATATCGTGTTTTTTTGCAGCAAAAAGCATTGTTAAATCAGATGATTTGTCGAAAATATAATCGTATTTTTTTGCTTCAGCAATATCTTGAACAACGTTGAATACTTGATCTTGAATAGGCTTTACTAAAACGGCTTTTTGAACAATTAGTTCGCCATTTGGACCAAATTTTTTCTGAGTATATTCTAATAATTCATTTTCTTGAAAAGCAATTTCTTCTTCTCTTTCTGCAATAAGTTCTTTAGTAAGGAGAACTTTTTCGGTTTTTAAAGCTTCTTTTAACTTTGCAATATCATTTTTTTTGGTTTCAATTTCTTGCTTCCATTTTTCTGCTTTTTGTTCCAATTGGTTTTTTGCTTCAGCATAATCAGGAACTTTTTCTAAGATGTACTCCATATCGATGTAGCCAACTTTGATCCCTCTTGTTTGCGCATTTACATTGTTTGTTACGGCTAATGTTACAAATAATGCTAGTAAAATGTATTTCTTCATAAACTTAAGTTTTAGAAATGTTAAGCAAATATACTAAAATTGTTGACCAATAATAAAATGTGTTTGCCATCCACTTTTTTCTGTTAAACCTGGAACTGCATCAAAGCCGTGTGCAAAGTCAATTCCTAATAATCCGAACGCTGGCATGAAAACTCTAATTCCAAATCCGGCAGATCGTTGTAATGAGAACGGATTATAGTCTTTAAAATTGTCAAACGATGTTCCTGCTTCTAAAAAAGATAAGGCATAAATTGAAGCTTGTGCTTTTAAAGTAATAGGATATCTTAATTCTAATGAGAATTTGTTATAGATTGAACCACCATTTACAGAAGATAATGATTGATTTGGATAACCTCTTAATTGTACTACTTCACGACCATCTAAAGCAAAGTTGGCTAAACCATCTCCACCAACAAAGAATCTTTCAAAAGGAACAACTCCTCTAGCAGAATTGTATGCTCCAAGATAACCAAATTCTCCTAAGGTTCTCAAAACAAGTGCGTTTTGATCATTACCATATAATTTAGTAAACCAATCAGCTTTAAATTTTACTTTATAATATTCTAACCAATTAAATCTTTTTTGGTCAATTTTAGATTGGTCTGCATCTGCTTCGCTAAAATCATTAACTTTAACTATACCTGTTGTAGTTAGTCCAGTTAATGGATTTACAACTGTAGCTTCTTTAATATAATCTCCATCGTTAATTAAAACTCCATCAGCACCAAAATTTAAATCTTGAATTGATGATGCCGAATATCTTTTTTTGTATTCTGCCTGGTCTCCTAAATTAGCATAATCTATATTGTTGAAAAGAGAATAAGGTAACGTAAATTTCGTTGAAAGACTAAACTCTGATCCTTTTGTTGGATATATTGGGTTGTTACCTTTACTATTTCTGCTTAATCCAATATTGAAAGCAAGGTTTCTTGAAGAACCATTACCAAATGTAAACAAACCTGTGTTGTAGTTATTTAAATCATAATATTGAAAACTTACAGCATTTGAAAGTGTGAAATAATCATCTGGAACAGTTAATCTTTTGGCAATACCTACAGATAATGATGTAATGTTGAAACTTTTACTTTTATCTACACTCGCTGAAGAACCAGTATATAAAAATTGTTTACTTTGAGATAAAGATGTAGAAAAACTTACTGGTTTTTTTCCACCAAACCATGGTTCTGAAAATGATAAACTATAGGTTTGAAAGAAAGTACTTGCTTGTAAACGTAAAGAGACTTTTTGTCCATCACCCATTGGAAGAGGTTTGTAGGCATCTTTTTTGAACATATTTTTTACAGAGAAGTTGTTAAATGATAAACCAAGTGTTCCAATGAAACCACCACCTCCATAACCTCCTTGAAGTTCAATTTGGCTTGATCCTTTTTCAACTAAATTATATTCAATATCAACAGTTCCAGCAGTTGGATCTACATTTTTGAATTTTGGATCGATTGCTTCAGGATCAAAGAATCCTAATTGTCCAATTTCTCTAATAGTTCTAACTAAGTCGTCTTTACTATACTTTTCACCTGGTTTTGTTCTTAACTCACGATAGATTACTTTATCATTTGTTTTATCGTTACCAACAACAGTAATTTTATTGAAGTAAGCAATTGGTCCTTCAGTTACTCTAATTTCAAAATCAATAGAGTCATTAGCTGTTTTTACTTCTACAGGATTAATGTTAGAAAACAAATAACCGTTATTTTGATAAAGGTTAGTTAAATCTTCTCCGTCTGGTTTCGTTTTATCTGCAACTCTTTTTTCAAGAAGAACACCATTGTAAGTATCTCCTTTTTTGATTCCAAGAATTGTGCTTAAAAGTTGATCTGAATATACTGAGTTACCTAAGAATTTAATATTTCCAAAGTAGTATTTTCTTCCTTCCTCTACCTTAATATTTATTGCAAGTTTATTTTTTTTCTTATCTA
Source organism: Flavobacterium chungnamense (assembly GCF_039539165.1). Taxonomy (NCBI): domain Bacteria; kingdom Pseudomonadati; phylum Bacteroidota; class Flavobacteriia; order Flavobacteriales; family Flavobacteriaceae; genus Flavobacterium; species Flavobacterium chungnamense. The sequence continues at coordinate 163,218 of NZ_BAABCS010000015.1, read as the reverse complement.
ACCAAACGGAATCACTAACAACCCTAGCATCACGAAACCCTTTCTCTTTGTAGTTGTCAACAATTTTTACCAAATCCTCTTCATACTTTGTTTTAATAAATTTTGAAGCTTTAAATACTCTGACAGGATTAACAACTTTAGTGTTTTTCATAGACTTTTTTAGTTTTTTACTAGAAAACTCTTTATTGCCTTGAAATGCTATTTGTTTGATTTTTATTTTTTCACCTTTATCAATATTTACAACCATATTGACAGTATTTGAAGTAGTATCTGCTATGGTTCTAATATTTACTTTAGTATTAAAAAACCCGTCTTTTTTGTATTTATTTTCTAGGTAATTTTTTGTAGTTGTAATTAAATTTTCATTTACAATTTTACCTTTTGTAAGTGAGTTTTCTTTAATTAATTCTTCAACTTTATTTTTTTTGATACCAACAAATTTAGCTTCACTTAATTTAGGTAATTCTACGATTTCTAAATCTAGAAAGATACTATCTCCTTTAATTTCATTAATATAAAAATCGATGTCGCTAAATAAACCTAATTTGCCAAGCTTTTTTATTGCTGCACTAATTTCTTCTCCAGGAACTGAAATATTTTGACCTTTTTCTAATCCAGAAAAAGTAACAACTGTTTGCTGATTGTAGCTGATTTTACCTAATACATTTACATTTCCAAGAATGTATTTTTTTCCTTGGTCAAACGGCAATCTATCTTGTGCATTTGATTGAAAAACAACTCCTAAGAATAAAAGTGTTAGTAAAGTTTTAATATGATTGATTGACACTTTAGGATTGTTTAATTTGTTCACTTGTTTTTCCAAATCTTCGTTCTCTTTTTTGATAGCTAATGATGGCTTCATATAAATGTTCTTCTGTAAAATCGGGCCACAAAACATCAGTAAAAAACAATTCTGCGTAAGCTATTTGCCAAAGCAGAAAATTACTGATTCTATGTTCGCCACTCGTTCTGATTAATAAATCTACATCAGGTAGATTGTGCGTGTAAAGATGCTCATTTATAATTGATTCATCAATAGCGTCTATTGAAATTATATTATTTTTAACTTTATTACTAATGTTTTTAACAACATTTAATAATTCTTCTCGCGAACCATAACTTAATGCTAAGGTTAAAGTCATTCGAGTATTATTTTTTGTTTTTTCTATTACCTCATTTAATTCTTTTAGAATTGACTTCGGCATTTTGGAAAGATTTCCAATGGAATTAAGGCGTATGTTGTTTTCTTGAAGTGTTTTTAATTCTTTTCTTAACGAACCAACTAGTAACTTCATTAAAGTGTCTACTTCAAGTTTTGGTCGGTTCCAGTTTTCTGTAGAAAAGGCATACAAGGTTAAGTTTTCTATGCCCATTTTTGCACACGTTTCAACGGTAACTTTAACAGATTTTGTTCCGCTTTCATGACCTAAAGTTCTCAACAAACCTTTTTGTTTTGCCCAACGACCATTGCCATCCATAATGATAGCAAGGTGTTTAGGTAAATTCTCTTTATTTATTGATTCTAATAAACTCATATTTTTTTAATCTGCACAATAGCATGGTTTTTCACCAAAGGTATAGGTTAATGTAAAACCAGAAAAAACATACCAATCTTTACTATTTATATTTCCAAATTTTAATGGTTCCAAATTTTCGTTTTTTGGCAAACTACCATCTAAATTATCTGTCATTGTATATCTTGCTCCAACTTCAACTCCCAAAATTAAATTAGGCATTATGTTAGATTTTACACCAACTATCATAGGTATTGCAAATGTACCATGATTGATGTCAATTTTTGAAACCCCATTAATTACATATAATTCATCATAATTAGTGTAACTCAATCCTGAATAGACATATGGTGTTACTATTTTATCAAAATTATGAAGATTAAAATCGAAAAAATTAAACTCCAAACCTAAAGATAATTCTTTAATGCTATTTTCAAAATCATACCCTCTTTTATATCTTCCTGGCACCTCTGAATCTAAATCATTTGCTGTTATTTTAGATTGTGTGTAAGATATTCTCCATGAGTGTCTAGGACTTTTATTCCACTTGTAAATCAGGCCATAAGCCAACTCATTTGGATTCACATAATTTGCTTTTCCAACTTCACCAATATAATTGCTACCACCAAGAAAAACTCCAACTTCGTGAATCTGAGCGTTTAATTTTGTTAATCCTAATATAAAAATAAATAAAAATATCCTTTTCATTAATTGAAAAATAGCGTGCAAATATAACAATTATAGCCACTAATAAAACATGATATTAGTATTTATAATAAATTAAAATTGACACAGTTAAAGTTTAAAATAAAATTCATTTAAAATGAACTGCTATTTAACGGAAAAAAGTAGGAAGTAGTATTTTAAAAAGAGTATTAATTTCGTTTATCTTCACCCCAAAGAAGTTTATTTCTTAATGTTTTTAGGAAAGTTTCGTTTGGGATTTCTACCATATTAATTTTGAAAGGAGTCTTTCTAATAATTAATTCTGCATTGTTATTAAGAGTTGCAATTCTAGAATCTAATGAAACTAAATATTGTTCCTCTCTACCTGAAACTTTCAATTTAATTTCGGTATCATCAGGAATTACCAATGGACGTGCATTCAAATTATGAGGCGCAATAGGAGTAATTACTAATCCTTTGACTTCTGGAGTTAAAACTGGTCCACCACAACTTAAAGAATAACCTGTTGAACCTGTCGGAGTTGAAATAATTAATCCGTCTGCCCAATAGGAATTTAAATGCTCACCATTTAATGAAGTGTCAATTGTAATCATCGAAGTAGTGTCTTTTCTGCTTACTGTTACTTCATTCATGGCAAAATTCAGTTCATTGATTTGTTCGTTTTCAGGATTGCATTCCAAGCTAAGTAGCGTTCTTTCAGAAAGAGTGTATTCTTTTTTTAATACAACTTGCAAAAATGTCTCAATGTTTTCTTTTTGAACTTTCGCTAAAAAACCTAATCTTCCTGCATTAATACCAAGAATGGGAATTCCTGAATCTCTTATATAGGTAGCTGCTCTCAATATAGTACCATCTCCACCTATACTTATAAGTAAATCAAAACTTGAATTTAAACATTTGAAGTCATTAAATGTTTTATACTCTTTTTTCAGAATTTCTTCATCATATAATATTTTGAGAAATTTTTCTTCTATAACCAATTCAACATTATTGTTGTTGAAAAACAAAAAAATGTCTCGAATAATTGGTCGAGTATCGTTTTGATAATATTGTCCGAAGATTGCAACTTTCATTTTCTAGATGTTTAAATATTTATCCAAATAATCGGAACGCTCTCTCAAACTGTTCAAATAATTATCTTCATGATGTTCAGAAACTATTTCGTAATTGTACCTTCTGAAGGTTTGAATAATATCATTCATGCTTCCAAGAGCAATTTTTATTGTTATTTGAACACTTTCAACATCTGCTTCAGAAACAAATAACCCTAAAAGTTTACCATTATTGCTCTCTACAATTTGGGCAATTTGACTCATGGAATAATCTATAAGACTCTTTTTTACTACAATGATGCCGCCTTGTTCTTTAAGAAATGGAGTTTCATGAAAAAACTTGACAATATCTTCTAATTCATAATATCCTAGATAAGAATTTTCTTCATCCAAAACAGGTACAATATTGGTATGGTTTTTAGCAAAAACTTCCAAAACATCTAGCCATATCATATTTTTTCTGGCGAAGAATCCTTCTAAAGTATATTTGTAGTCAGCTACTTTTTTATCAATGTCAAAAGTCTCTACATCATCAGCAGCAATGCTTCCAATATAAATACCTTCATTTAAAACAGAAAAGTGAGAATAAGGAACATCTAAAAAAAAGTCTTGAACATCAGCAATAGTTTGCTGACTATCAATGGCTTTGTAATCATTAGTTATATAATCTGTAATTTCGGTCATAGCAATTAATCAATATTTGTTGCAAAATAATCAAATTTTAGGATATAAATCCTTATTTTAACTTTGTATTTTTGTAATCAGAATTTCAAAAATGAAATTTTCAAAAAAAAAGTTATGACAAAATTAAGTGTAAATATTAATAAAATAGCAACCTTACGTAATGCACGTGGTGGAAATGTTCCTGATTTGTTGCAAGTAGCCAAAGATATTCAAAAGTTTGGAGCGCAAGGAATTACTATTCATCCACGTCCTGATGAACGCCATATTCGTTACCAAGATGCTCGCGATTTAAAACCAATTGTTTATACAGAATTCAACATTGAAGGTAATCCACAACACAATTTTATTGATTTAGTTTTAGAATGTAAACCAACACAAGTGACTTTGGTTCCAGATGCAATTGGAGCTATTACCTCTTCTGCTGGTTGGGATACTGTAAAAAATCAATCGTATTTGAAAGAAGTAATTCAAGAGTTTCAAAGGAATGGAATCAGAACATCAATTTTTGTTGATCCAATATTAGAAATGGTAGAAGGTGCTAAACAAACTGGAACAGAAAGAATAGAGCTTTACACAGAAGAATTTGCACATCAATATGGTTTAGGAAATTTTAAAGGAATTGAACCTTACACTAAAGCATCAGTTTTAGCAAATGAATTAGAATTAGGTATCAATGCTGGTCACGATTTAAGTTTGGATAATATCAAATTTTTCAAGGAAAATATTCCAGGATTATTAGAGGTTTCTATAGGTCATGCTCTAATTTCTGAAGCATTATATTTAGGATTGGATAATGTTGTTAATATGTATTTGCAAAAATTGAAGTAAAATGTTGCATTCAAGAATAGAAGGAGAAGGAAAACCATTGCTGATAATTCACGGATTTTTAGGAATGTCTGACAATTGGAAATCTTTTGGAGCTTTATATGCTGCCAAAGGATTTCAAGTTCATATTTTAGATTTGAGAAATCATGGAAAAAGCTTTCACTCAGAAGATTTTAATTATGATATTATGGCTCAAGATGTTTTGGAATATTGTCAAAATCATAATTTGAATCAAGTTTCCTTAATAGGACATTCCATGGGAGGAAAAGTAGCTATGATTTTTGCAACCAATTATCCGGAAATGGTAGAAAAATTAATTGTAGCCGATATTGGTCCAAAATATTATGCACCACATCATCAAGACATATTAGCAGGATTGAATGCAGTAGATTTTACTTCAAAGCCAGACAGAGCTTCAGTAGAAGAAACTTTATATCCTTTTATTCCAGATTTTGGGACACGTCAATTTCTAATGAAAAATTTATATTGGGCAGCCCCAGGACAATTATATTTTCGTTTTAATTTGAAAGTTTTTAATGATAAAATTGAAGTTATTGGAACGGCTTTGCCAGAAGAAGCTCAATTTGAAAAACCAACACTTTTCATTCGTGGTGGTAATTCAAGGTATATTCTTGATACAGATTTACCTGAAATAAAAAAACATTTTCCTAACTTTGAATTAGCAACAATTCCAAATGTAGGACATTGGCTTCATGCAGAAAATCCGCAGTTGTTTTTTGAGGAAACGGCACGTTTTTTGGAATAATATTGTAAATAAAAATTAATTAGAAAATATGAAATTACTTTTAAGAATTTTAATAACATCCACCCTTGTTATGGTTATATCTTACCTTATGAAAGGAGTTGTGGTTGACGAATTCTCTACAGCATTAATTGTTGCAATTGTGCTAGGATTGTTGAACTTTTTTGTAAAACCAGTGCTAGTGTTGTTTACTTTACCAGTAACCGTTTTTACTCTTGGACTGTTTTTATTGGTTATCAATGCGATAATAATTCTAATGTGCGACCATTTTGTAGATGGATTTGATGTAAACGGATTTTGGACAGCCTTGTTCTTTAGCATCATTTTATCGCTTTCACAATCATTGGTTTATCAACTTACAGGAGAAGGGAAACAATAGTTTAAAAATCAATAAAATAAAATTGGTTGGGTTGTAGAAATGTTATAATTTTGCAACCCAATTTTAGTATGTATAAAACACGAAGAAATGAATATTACAAGAAATAATGTAGATGCATTAAATGCTGTAGTAACTGTTGAGGTTTCTAAAGCTGATTATGCTCCAAAAGTAGAAAAAGTATTAGCAGATTATCGTAAAAATGCAGCGATTCCCGGTTTCAGAAAAGGCGCTGTACCAATGAGCTTAATCCAAAAACAATACGGAAAAGCAATTTTATTGGAAGAAGTAAACAAAGTTTTACAAGAAAATCTAAACAGATATTTACAAGAAGAAAAATTAGATATTTTAGGAAATCCACTTCCTGTTGTAACAGACAGTTTCAATTGGGATGCTGAAGATTTCAAATTTGATTTCGAATTAGGTTTAGCACCAACATTCTCTGTTGATTTAGCAGCAAAAAATGATGTGGTTCAATATAAAATCATTGCAGACGACACCATGTTGAACGCACAAGTTGCAAGAATCCAAAAACAATATGGTAAAATAGTTTCAGCAACTGTTGTTGCAGAAGGAAATGATGTTTCAGGGATTTTTACTAATGAAGAAAAAGGAATCAACAATAGAACAACTTTAGATATGGAATTGTTTGCTGATGCAAAAACAGCAAAATTGTTCTTAGGTAAAAAAGTAGGTGATGTTGTTACTCTTAAAACTAAAGGTTTATTCAATGATGACCATAAATTAATGGATGTTTTGGCTATTGTTCACGATGATGTTCATGGTTTAGATATTGAAGTTACTTTTACAATTGATGAAGTTGTTGCAAGTGAACCAGCTGAATTAAACCAAGAGTTGTTCGATAAATTATTCGGACCTGGAGTTGTAAATTCATTGGAAGAATTGAAAGCTAAAATAAAAGAAGACGCTGAACAACAATTCGAACAACAAGCGAATCAAAAGTTCTTAAATGACGTTACTGAATCATTAATTACTAATACAAAATTTGATTTACCTTCAACATTTTTAAAAAAATGGATTCAATCAGCAGGTGAAAATCCATTAACATCAGAACAAGCTGAAGAAGAATATGCAAAATCTGAAAACGGATTGCGTTACCAATTAATCGAAGGTAAAGTAATGGCAGATAATAATCTTCAAATTACTTTCGAAGAATTAAAAGATTTTACTTCAGGTTTAATTAAAAAACAAATGGCGCAATTCGGACAAATGAATCCTACAGACGAAGATGTTCAAGGAATTGTAGCTCGTGTTATGGGTAACCAAGACGAGGTAAAACGCCTTTCTGAGCAAGTAATGAGTGAAAAAATGTTGAACCTTTACAAAGAAAAAGTAAAAGCTAAAACAAAAGAAGTTAATTACGAAGAGTTTATTAAAGCAATGTATGGTGAACTAAACCACTAATTGTAAAAGATAATTTATTATATTTGAGCGTCAAAGTCAATTGATTTTGACGCTTTTGTTTTCAGACAGTTTGTCACTTAAAATAAAAGGAACGACATTTGCAATAAAGAAATAAATTATAAGTTTAGTCCAACAACTTTAAACTTTTAAACATATAAACTTTTAAACTATATTTTAAAATGAACTACGGAAAAGAATTTAAAAAATTCGCTACTAAGCATCATGGAGTAAATAGCTTGTACTACGATAAAATGGTAGCTAGTTTAACGCCTTATATTATTGAAGAACGCCAATTAAATATCTCACAATTAGACGTTTTCTCTCGTTTAATGATGGATAGAATCATCTTCATGGGAACAGGAGTTGATGATTATATGGCGAACATCATTCAAGCACAATTATTGTTTTTAGAATCAGTGGATGCTTCTAAAGACATTCAAATTTATATCAATTCTCCAGGCGGAAGCGTTTACGCAGGTCTAGGAATTTATGACACAATGCAATACATCAAACCAGATGTAGCAACAATTTGTACAGGAATGGCAGCTTCAATGGGAGCCGTTTTACTTTGTGCTGGTGCAGCTGGAAAACGTTCGGCATTACCACATTCAAGAGTAATGATTCATCAACCTTCAGGTGGCGCTTCAGGAGTTGCAACCGATATGGAAATCAACTTGAAAGAAATGTTGAAATTGAAAAACGAGTTGTATGAAATAATTTCAAACCATTCAGGTCAAACTTTCGAAAAAGTTCATAGAGACTCTGAAAGAGATTATTGGATGATTGCTGATGAAGCAAAAGAATACGGAATGATTGATGAAGTTTTAAGAAGATAATAAAGTTGGAAGTTAGAAGCTGGAAGTTGGGTGTTTTCTCATCTTCCAGCATCCATCTTCCAGCATCCAACCCAAAAAGATGGCAAAAGAAAAATTAGAATGTTCCTTCTGCGGAAGAAAAAAACCGGAAACCAATTTATTGATTGCCGGAATCGACGCGCACATTTGCGACCGCTGTATTGAACAAGCACATGGAATTATTTTAGAAGAATTAAAAACCAATTCCAATGCAAAAATTGCTACCGATTTAGTTTTGCGTAAGCCAAAAGAAATCAGAGCATTTCTTGACGAATATGTTATTGGTCAAGAGCAAACCAAAAAAGTAATGTCGGTTGCAGTGTACAATCACTACAAAAGATTAATGCAACAACAAGTAGCCGAAGATGTTGAAATTGAAAAATCAAACATCATTATGGTTGGTCAAACAGGAACCGGAAAAACATTAGTAGCAAAAACGATTGCACGTATGTTAGATGTTCCTTTAGCTATTGTTGATGCGACTGTTTTAACCGAAGCTGGTTATGTTGGAGAAGATGTGGAAAGTATTTTAACTCGTTTACTTCAAGCAGCCGATTATGATGTTACTAAAGCAGAAAGAGGAATCGTTTTCATTGACGAAATTGATAAAATTGCTCGTAAAAGTGATAATCCATCAATAACTCGTGATGTTTCTGGTGAAGGTGTGCAACAAGCCTTGTTGAAATTATTGGAAGGAACTGTTGTGAATGTACCACCAAAAGGAGGAAGAAAACATCCAGACCAAAAATTTGTTGAGGTAAATACTCAAAATATATTATTCATCGCTGGTGGAGCTTTTGACGGAATTGAAAGAATTATTTCAAAACGTTTAAACAGAACCGCTGTTGGATATTCAACTTCTAAAAATGTTGACAATATTGATAAGGATAATTTATTGCAATATATCATCCCAAAAGACATTAAAGATTTTGGTTTGATTCCAGAAATCATAGGTCGTTTACCGGTATTAACTCACATGGATCCTTTAGATAAAGAAACGTTACGTTCTATTCTAACCGAACCAAAAAATGCTTTGATAAAACAATACGAAAAGCTATTTGCTATGGATGATGTAAAATTCACCATCACCAACGAAGCTTTAGATTACATTGTGGAAAAAGCTTTAGAATACAAATTAGGTGCGCGTGGATTACGTTCGTTATGCGAAGCAATTTTAACCGATGCGATGTATGAATTACCAAGTTCGGATGACAAATCTTTAGAAATTGATAAAGAATACGCTGAGCATACCTTGAATAAAAATTTATTGAAACGATTGGAAATTGCTTCATAACTAAAAATCAAAAACCCAATTCTGAAATTTCAAAATCGGGTTTTATTTTACAACTAATCTTTAAATTACTTCACTAATCCACCGCCACTTTTCACTTTTTCTGTTTGAATGTCGGTGTTTTCTTTTTCTAATTTTAAATTACCAAATCTATAGGTTAACGAAATTCTAAAAACTCTAGAATCATTTTTCTCATAGAATTTTGTTTCTAAATTGGTTGACGAAACTAAAGCGTTAATCTCATTTTGATTGAATAAATCAAATGCGTGAATTCCTAATTTTAATTTCTTATTCAAGAAATCTTTGTTCAAAGAAATATCAAATTGTTGAATTGGTTTTGTGATTTTATATATTTCCCAAACACCACCTTGAGGCAAAATGAAGTAAGTCATACTACTTTTAATATCCCATGGTAACATAATTTGGGCTTGAGCAGCATAGTTCCAAATTGGTTTAGACTTGAATGAAAAGTCATATCCTTCCGTCAAGTTTTTGATGTAATTGATGTTCAAAAAGATGTAATTCATTTTATCAATATTGTTCATTCTGTTTTTGAACTCTTCTTTTCCTTTAAAGAAGTAATCTAACGGAATTGGGAAGTTGGCAAAAACACTCATTGTTTTAAAACGATCAAATTGTTGGAACGTTTGTGTACTTACCAATTGTCCTGGCTCGGCATTAAAAATGAATAAATTATGATCTTTTGAAACGGTGTAGTTTGTTCCTAATTGTATGAAATCCATTGCCGAAATCTTGAATTCATAATTGTCAAAAAACGACGGATTCAATAATAAATTTCCTGAAGAAGAATTGTACTGGTCAAAATTAGAACCATTCGGGTCTAAAACACCATAACTTGGTTGCGAAATTTTTCTTGAATAAGAGGCGCTCATATTTACGCTTGGAGCAATTTCATACAAAGCACTTACATTAGGAAATAAATTTCTGTTATTGAAATCGATATCTGTTCTTGTGTTGTCAACAATTCCAGTTCTATTTACATTAAAATCTTCAAAGCGAAGTCCTAAAGTAAAATTGAACTTTTTAATCTTTTTTCTTGCTTCAGCATAGAAAGCCAAATTTGTTTCTTTATAATCAAAATCAATAATGTCTGTAATTGGAGAATTCAAATTGTAATTTCCGGTGTTATTTACTTTGATGGTATTAAATTTTCCACCAGTGTTGATAGAAAGTTTTAGTTTTTCAAAAGGAATTGCAAAATCATATTTCAAATAATAATTTAGCAAACCAAAGTCATTGGTAAAATTATTATAACTAGAAGTTACACCATCAAAAGCATTAGATTTAGAATTCGGATTTCTATTGAAAGTATTTGCAAAAGCAATGATATCAAGTGTTCTTCCAATAGTATCTAACTTAGTTTTATATTGCAAACTAAATTCTTGATTGTTAGACTTTGTTTTGGTACTTCCGTCATTCAAATAATCTGAAATTTCACTTCCAGTAGTTTTTGCATCAAAAACATCTCTGTCATTGCTATAAGTAGAATTGTAATTGAATAACAAATTAGATTTTTCACTTAACTTATAATTAGTTCCAATTCTCATGTAGAAATTTCGGTTTGTTGTAACAGATAGTCTTTGTTGGTCGATGTACTTATCTGGATCGAATGAAGTAAAAGTTTGTCCGTTTTTTGATTTTTGCTCACGATCAATATAGTTGTAACCTATCATAGTTTGCCAACTCAAGTTTTTCTCTTTACCATTCAATAATATCTGCGGACTAGGTTTCTGATATTTATTAAAATTATAATTTAAATTGAATGTTGCATTGATGCCTTTTAAACGTTTGTTACTAGTTACTAAATTGATTACTGAACCACTAGCGTTAGCATCAAATGCTGCACCAGGATTATAAATCAATTCTACTTTTTCAATAGCATTAGCAGGAAGCGATGATAAATAATTTTCCAAATCAGATCCGCTTAGCGTACTTGGTGAGCCATCGATATAAATTGCAACACCTTTACCATTTAAAGTCAAACCTCCTGTTGGCGAAGCGATAACTCCTGGTAATTTTTTAACGGCATCATAAGCTGTTCCAGTACTCAACATTGCGTTATCTTTTATAGAAACGGTTGTTTTGTCGGATTCAACTTTGATAAGTTGTTTTTTTGTGGAAACTTTTACTTCGTCAAGAACTTCAACTTTTTTCTTGATAGTATCTTTTGGTGTTTCAGAATCTTGTTTTTTTTCTTGTGCAAATAAAGCATTTGCTACTAATAATGTAATAGATAGAAATAGTGATTTCATTGTAATTTGATTTGATTGATGATTCACTATAAGACTTTTATCATCAACAAATGTTACAGCGAAAATGAAATTTATTTTGCTTTTTTATAATTTACAATAAAGACACCACCAATTATTAATGAAGCAGCAATGATAATTCGAGAAGTAATGGTCTCATCTAGAATAAGCCAACCAAGAAATAATGCAACTACAACATTGACATAGGATAAAACAGAAACTTTGGTAGAAGACATTTGTGTTATCAAATAACTGTAAGCAACATAACCAACAACCGAACCAAAAACGGCTAAATAAACCATTGCTAAAACGCTACGCAAACTCCAATTCTCAGTAGAGATTGTTGGAGTTAAAATGAATTGAATTGCAGTCAAAATAATTCCAGCAATGATCATTTGGATACTTACATTCATGAGCATGGTTAACGAATTTTCACTTCCTTTTTTGGTGATAATTGTTCCAATTGCCCACATTAAAACAGCAATTAAAATAGCAAAAACACCTTGTCGATACTCAGGATTCAATAAATCGGAAAGACTGTTTTGGTAGATTAGAAAAATTCCAAACTTACCTAGTAAGATTCCAAGTGTCGTTTTAATGGAAAGTTTTTCATTGCCTAAAATCAAATTCAAAATCAGTACAAAAAAAGGTGATAATGTAGATATTAATGAAGCCAAACCACTAGTAATGTACTTTTCAGAATAGGTTGTTAATCCGTTAGCAAGAACAATCATCATTATAGATAGGATAAAAGCTCTAAGAAATTGCCTTGGGTTTACAGGTTCTAATTTTCGTTGAAACAATAAATAAAAGAAAATGATAAAACCCGAAATTAAGTTTCTAATGCCTGCAAGTAAAAAAGGAGGAATGGTTTCAATACCAATTCGAATGCCTAAAAATGTGGTTCCCCAAAAGAAAGCAACACAAAATAATGCTAAGTAAAGTTTAGTTTTCAAAAAAGAATTTGGGAATTACGAATTGCGATGCGAAGGTACTGAACTTTCTTTTTTAATTGAAGTTTCCACACAACGTTTTCCATAACATTTCATTCTTTTAGGTCCACAAGAAAGTATGGAAAATGAGAGAAGTAATAAGATGGCAGTTTTTTTCATTTTTTAGAATTTTAACCTTTGGAATTTATACTCGTTTGCATCCCAATCAATTGCTCCAAATAATCACGTTCGTTAGATAATCTCGGTATTTTATGTTGTCCACCCAATTTGTCTTGTTCTTTTAACCAATCATAAAACAAGTTTTCACGCGCAACATTTACTTTCAATTGATTTAATGTCATGTTGTTGTAACGTTTAGCTTCATAATCGGAATTGACTGTTTGCAACGTTTCATCCAATACTTTTTGAAATTGCTCCATATCTTCGGGATGTTTTTTAAATTCAATCATCCATTCGTGTGCGCCTTTTTCTTTTCCTTTCATGAAAATAGGTGCAACCGTGTAATCTTTAACTTCACAATTCAATACCGAACTTGTTTTAGCAATTGCCTGATCTGTATTTTCAACCATCAATTCTTCTCCAAAAACATTAATATGATGTTTTGTTCTTCCTGAAACTCTAATTCTGTAAGGTTTTAAAGAAGTAAATCGAACGGTGTCACCAATCATATAACGCCATAATCCTGAATTAGTTGTGATTACAATGGCATAATTTTTAAACAATTCAACATCAGCTAAACGTATAATGCGCTGATTGGGCGTTCCAAAAGTGTCCATCGGAATGAATTCGTAGAAAATTCCATAATCCAACATCAACAATAAATCATTGGAATAATTCAAATCTTGAATCGCAAAAAATCCTTCCGAAGCGTTGTAAATCTCATAATATTTAAAATCACTACTAGGAATAATCTTTTGATATTGCTCACGATAAGGTTCAAAATTCACGCCACCATGAAAATATACTTCCAAATTAGGCCATAATTCCATCAAATTAGAATTGGTGGTTTCTGTCAGAATTCGATTCAGTAATACTAACATCCACGATGGAACGCCAGCAAAACTAGTAACGTTTTCTTTTTTAGTTTCGTTAATAATAGCAGTCAATTTGGTTTCCCATTCGCTCATTAACGAAACTTTATTGCTTGGTGTGCTGCTAAATTCAGCCCACATTGGCATATTTTCTATCAATATTGCCGATAAATCTCCAAACGAAGTATTGTTGTTTTCATAAATCTGTGAACTGCCACCAAGACGCAAACTTTTTCCAAGAAACATTTCGGAATTTTCGTTGTTGTTCAAGTACATACACAACAAATCTTTGCTGCCTTTGTAGTGGCAATCTTCTAGAGCTTCATTGCTTACGGGAATAAATTTACTTTTAGCGTTTGTAGTTCCGCTCGATTTAGCAAACCATTTTATGGGTGTATTCCAAAAAACGTTTTGTGCACCTTTTCGAGTGAGTTCAATCATAGGTTCCAATTCTTCGTAGGTTGAAACCGGAACTCTTTCTGTAAATGTTTTATAATTTCGTATCGATTCAAAATCGTATTTTTTTCCAATAACGGTTTCTTCACAATTGCGAATTAAGTTCATAAGTAACTCATCCTGAACTTCATTAGGGTATTTAAGAAACAACTCAATCTGATGAATGCGCTGCTTCAAAACCCAAGATGCGATAGAATTAATTATTGGAAAAGGCATGATTTTGAATTAAGAATTATGAATTACGAATTACGAATTATAACTTTACGCTAAAATAGTAAATAATTTAAAACAATAAGCTATATTGAAATCATTTGTATTAGTATTATTAATCACTCCAATAATGCTTTGCTCTCAGCAGAAAACTTTAATTGGAAAAGTAAAATCTACAAGGGAGAAATTATACTTTGTTACAGATTCAATCCAAAATTATAAATTATTTAATAATGATGGTGATTATGGACATTCTGGATTTACTAATCCTCAAGGAACAGTTGATAGATTTTATGATAATTGGTTCAACGAGGTTTTTGTTCATTACATTAATAATAAAAAATTTTATAATGAAAAAGGACTTTTGAAAAGTGAAGATTGGTTTTATAAAAATGATAAGCAATGTGCCTCATATGAATATAAATATACAGACTTTGATAGCTTATGTAGAATTACTAAGAAATACGATAATGTAGATTATTACATCTCAAATATTTCATATAATCATAAAAAATTCATTCAGAGTAAATTAAATTATTGGACAAATAATTGTGAAAATTTTAGCCTCAAGATTTTTTACTATAATGAAAAGTACAATTTAATTGGAGAAGAATTTTTGACACAAGAAGGTAAACAAAAAGAAGTATATTACACGTTAAATAAACTAGGTTTACAAGATAAAACTATACTCCACAAACCTACTATTTGGGCAAAGTATGATTCGGTTTCTTATTACGAAAAGAAAGATTCCATTGGGACATATTTTACTTCTTTAAAAAAGTATTTTAATCAAAAAAAGCAAATTATTAAATCCGAGTCATTTTTTCCTCCTGATTATGACTCTGAAGGTGGATTGTCAGAAACCAAATATTTTGAATATGATGAACGAGGAAATTGTATTGAAACAAGGCTTAACTTTGCATCGAATCCAAATATTATATATGTTCAATCTAAAGAATACGATAGAATAAATAGAAAAATTAAAGAAGAAAATAAAACGTTAAACAGTACTAATACTTTTGATTATAAAAAAGAATTTTTTTATAATGATAAAGGTGAGTTATATAAATTAATAGTAAAATCATCTTCTGAAAAAGAAATTGTTGTTCAATTTGAATACAAATACGATAGCTATAATAATTGGATTGAACAATCAAAATTCGTTAATGGTAAAAAACTATTTATCTGGAAAAGAGAAATAGATTATTATTAGTTTTATAAAAATCGAGTAAATTTATATTAAAAATGACATACGAAGGCGTTCTCACCAAAATGCAAACCGAGTTTTCGAATCCAATTCAATATTATTTGGTTTTTGAAAACAGTTTTTTGAATTTGAATCAGCTATTGAATAAATCTATGGAAATTAATTTTCTTGGATATCAATGTTTGAATTGTGGAAAAAAGAAAAAGATTTTCCGTCAAGGATTTTGTTATGATTGCTTTATGAGTAGCGCATCGGCAGGCGATTGGATTATGAAACCCGAATTATCAACAGCTCATTTAGATATTGAAGATAGAGATTTGGAATACGAAAAACGAGTACAATTGCAACCACATATTGTATATTTAGCATTATCAAGTGAGGTAAAAGTTGGTGTAACAAGAAAAACACAAGTGCCAACTCGATGGATAGATCAAGGTGCAGTGCAAGCCATTCCAATTGTTGAGGTTCCAAATCGATATTTGGCAGGAATTACCGAAGTCGCTTTGAAAAATCATTTTGCGGATAAAACCAATTGGCAAAAAATGCTAAAAAATGAAGTTCCAGCTGCCGATTTAGTAAAAGAACGTGCCAATTTGAAATACCTAATTCCAAAAGAAGTGCAAGAATTTTACCATCCAGAAAAGGAAGATTTATATGATTTGCATTTTCCAGTTTTGGAATATCCTAAAAAGGTTTCCAGTTTAAGTTTAGATAAATCTCCAAACTTCGCAGGAAGACTTACCGGAATAAAAGGTCAATATTTAATTTTTGAAGATGGAACGGTTTTTAATATTAGAACGTTTGAAGGATATGTAGTGAAGATTAGTTTGTAAAAAAAATGCCTTTCAAATCGAAAGGCATCTTAATTTATGGAGTTGTTGTAGTACTTGCAGGTTTTTCTTTTTTCTTCAACCAACCATTCAATAAATCTTTGGCTTTGGTTTTAACTTCTTCTTTAGTCGCTGGAACTTTAGTTTTTGTAGTATCGCCAGGTTTTTTGTTTTTGTTGATTAAATTTTCTAATTCATTTTTACCTTTTCCTATCAACTGTTCTTTCTGTTGTTTTACTAAATTATTTACTAAAGTTGTAGTTGCTGCTTTTATATCAGTTGTGATTTTTGGCGTTGTAAAAGAACCACCAAGAACTGCATTTACAGGAATATTTTCCAATTTAGCTGCGTTGGCCGGAGTTAATTTAGCAATTAAATTATTTACATCAGTTCCAAGATATTTGGCAGGGACATCAAATTTTAAATTGTAATTCATCAATTGGTCAAAACCATGCGTTCCACCAACCGTTACTTTTATGTCTTGGTATTTTAAATCAAACGGTTTTACCGTAACTTTTCCATCTTTAAAGGTTAATGCTGCTTTTAAATCGTTTAAATTTAATTTCTTTAAATCAATAAAATTCAAATTGGAATCTAAAGCACTCAAAAGAGTAGAATTACTAGAATTTACAGTAGTTGATAACAATTGACCTAATAAATCTCCAGAAAGTGTTTTTAAATCAGGAGTCATTTCATTAGCATCCAAATTTCCAGATAATTTGATAGTTGAATTTAGCTTTCCGTTTATGATTCCTGCAATTGGAGCAATTTTTTTCAACATGTCTAATTGGGTAAAACTATCTGCAATATTTACTTGATTCAAACCAAGATTCATATTGAAAGTTGGTATTTTTGCTTTGGTAGAAACCATTCCGTTTACACCAATTGAACCGCCAAAAATATTGGTTTTCACATTTTGTAAAGTTACTGTTTGGTCTTTTACAATCAGTTTTCCAGAAACATCTTTTAACGTTAAATTGTCGTATAAAACTGTGTTAGCCTTTGCCGTAAGTGAACAATCTAAGAAAGCAGGAATTTTCATAGCCTCAGTTTTAGCTTTCGTTTCTGTTTTAGCTGTTGGCTCAGCTGTTGTCATAAAATCGGAAACCGCAAGTTGATTGGAAGTCAAATTAAAGTTTCCTTGCAAATTCTGATTTCTGAAAATAAAGCCGTAGAAATTTTCTAAAACTCCAGTCACATTCATATCACTTTTTCCTGTAGTAGCTTTAAATTCTTGAAGATTGACACGACTCGGATTGAATTGAACAATGGCACTATTAATATTCATCGATTTGCCGTTTTCATCCACATATTTGAATCCAGTTAAGTTGATATTTCCAGCATTATTGATGTTTTGGTACTGACTTTTTTCAACCGATGCCATATCAAATTTAGTAGTAACATCAGCTTTCAAAATACCTGAAAGAGGTTTTTCTAATTTAATAGGATAAGCTTTTGACAAATTAGCCAAATTAATCGTTCCTTTCAAAGCGGCATCAACCAAAGCATTTGTTGCAATGTTTTTAATGTTTGCTTTAGCGTTAAAAACATCTTGATCAATAGAAAAGGATAGTTTGTCTAAATTCACATAAGTGTCATTCATTGCACCAGTTTCATTAATGATTTTGGTGTCGATAACAATATTTTTAACCGATTTTGGTAAATCAGGATATTGAAAAGACGCATTATTGGAAGCAATGGCTATATTAAATTTAGGAACAGTGGTATCTGTCAACATTCCTTTAGTAAAACCAGCAACAGTAAAATCACCTGTAGTTTTTACATTATCCAGACTACTTGAATAAGCAGGCGGAATCAAGCCTAAGAAGTTTTTGAAGGATGAAGTTGGTGTTTTAAATGTTAAATCATATAATTGTCCAGCATCTACTAATTGAATAAATCCGTTGAATTCTAAAGGTAATTCGTTGATTTTCGCTTTGTTTTCTTTGAAAGTATATTTACTGTTTTTTAAATCAATTCCGAGAATGGCATCCAAAGAAACATTTACTTTATTCATGTAATTTACTTTATCCATATTCAATGAAACTTTGGCTGTTGTTTTGGTGTCTAAATCTAAAACATCATTAGTAAAATCGCCAGTTCCAGAATGATTGATGCTATCAATAACCATCGAAATTTTAGACGCTTCATCAAAATATTTGAACTTGAAATTTTCAACATCGTATTCTTTAATTTTTAAAGCAAGTGGTTTGCTTTTCCCATCGTCTGTTTTTTGGTTTTGATTTTTTAAAGCAATGTCAAAATTTCCAACACCATCTTTATTGAAAATGATATTAATTAATCCGTTTTTAGAGGAAATGGCATCAATGTTTAAAGGTTCGTTGTCATCATTGAAAAGTTCCATTACCGACATTTTTAAATTCAGTTCTTTAAAAGAAGCTAAGGTATCACCTTCAAATGGAGCTTTGTTTACAATAGATAAATTTTCCATAGCTACATTCGCATTAGGAAAACTTTTGAATAAACTCAAATCGGCATCAGTAAAAGCCACTTTGGCATCGACACTTTCGTTGATAGATTTTAAAATTTTAGCTTTTATTTGGTCTTCAAATAAATACGGAATTGCAAAAGCAGAGACAACTAGTAGCAACAATACAATTCCAACGATTTTTAAAATTTTTTTTACCATGATGATTTAAAATTTGATCCATTTTTTTAAAGCAAATATCTTGCCTTAACTATAATAACAACAAATTTAGTGTTTTATGATAGTTATAGCTTGTAAAATTTTCATAAAATGTTTGATGTTTTCAATGATGTAGAAATACTTTTACAAATAAAAAATCCGTCTCATTTTTCAATAAGACGGATAAAAACAACTAACCCAATCGTTTTTTGATTAATTAATTTTCAACTCATAAGCCATTCTTGCTTGAACACCTTTTTGGTTGGTCATTTGTTTTATTTGCTGAAGCACTTTGTAATTTTGCTCACCAATTTCTTCTTTTATAATAGCTTGACGCGATTGTGCAAATCCAAATTGTGCTAAAATATCTTCAAAACTCTTCTCATATTCTGGGAAATTTTGAATTCTATATTTTGTTGTTTTTCCAAGTTTAGCTGCTTCTTTTATAGCTTCATCCATTCCTCCAATTTTGTCAACTAAACCAATTTTTAAAGCATCTTGACCACTCCAAACTCTTCCTTGACCGATAGCGTCAACCTGCTCGAAAGTTAATTTTCTTCCTGCAGAAACTCTGTTTACAAAAGTAGAATAAATGTGTTCAACGCCTTCTTGAGCAAAACCGCGATAGTTTTCATCTAATGGCATAAATGGACTATAACCTGCAGCATTAGTATGTGTTTTTACTTGTTCGATGTCTAAACCAATTTTATCTGCAGCAACGGTAAAGTTTGGTAGAATTCCAAAAACTCCAATTGAACCTGTGATTGTATTGGCTTCTGCAAAAATTTTATTAGCATTACAAGCAATATAGTAACCTCCAGAAGCTGCATAATTTCCCATGGAAACCACGACAGGTTTTACTTTTTTAGTCAATTCAATTTCTCTCCAAATCAGTTCCGATGTTAAAGCACTTCCTCCAGGAGAATCAATTCTTAAAACTACTGATTTTACATTTTTATCAGCACGAGCTTCTTGCAATGAACGACGCATCGCACCTTCGCCAATAAGGTTTACATCACCTTCACCGCTACCAATTTCACCTTGAGCATAAATAATAGCAATTTTATCTTTAGTTGAATAATCCTTTGATGTTGAAGCAACTTTTTCGGCATAATCTTCAATAGAAACACTTTCGTAATCTTCGTCAGATGCTACTTTTAAAGCTTTTTTGATGTCGTTGTGATAAACATCTTCGTAAGCGATAATGTCGATTAATTTTTCGGCTTTTGCCATTTGTGGCGTTCTTGCTAAAAGTCCATCAGCAACTTGATTTAGTCGTGCTACAGATACTTTTCTGCTTTTAGCAACTTCTGTTACTACCGAATTCCAAACTGAAGTTAACAGTTGCGTGGTTTGTTCTCTATTGGCATCACTCATTTTATTTTCTAAAAAGGGTTCCACCGCACTTTTGTATTTTCCATGACGAATTACTTCCATTTTAACACCTGATTTTTCTTGTAAATCTTTAAAGAACATCAATTCAGCAGATAAACCTTTGAATTCTAATTCTCCAATAGGATTCAAATAAATGGTATTGGCAACCGAATTTAAATAATAGTCTTTTTGCGAATAAACATCGGCATAAGAATAGATAAATTTACCTGATTTTTTGAAATCTTCTAAAGCATCACGCAAAGCTTTGGTTTGAGCAATTCCTAAATTTGAAAAATTGTTTAAAATTGAAATTCCTTCAATATCCGAATCAGTTTTGGCATATTCTATAGCGTTAATTACATCAAATAAACCATCATGTTTGTCTTTGTCATTTAAAAACGGCATGTCATCATAATTGGTTTTACCAGCATAATCGTAGTTGATTTTTGATAAATCCAATTCGATTACAGAGTTACTTTGAACAGTAACAGTTTCGGAGTCGCCACTTCCGGCAATAGCTCCAATTAAAATAATTCCAAAGAAAAAAATCATGCAAAAAATAAATAGCCCAACAATAGTGGCTAATACATTTCCTAAAAATCTCATAATATTTAATTTTTACTAATTAGTAGTTGAAAAAGGTAATTTGTTACAAACCATTTGATTAATTATAAAATAAAAATAGTTATCAACACAAGCTACAAATATACTTCAATTCTAAAATTCTTTTAGTTATTTTGCCAAATATGAATCAGCAACATCAAGTCATACTTTCTTTAGGTAGTAATCAAGGTAATCGCCTTGAGAACATTGAGCATTGTATTGATTTATTGCATCAAGAAGTTGGAACTGTGGTTAAGGTTTCTTCTTTGTTTGAATCAGATTCTTGGGGTTTTTCTAGTGATTCTTTTTACAATTGTGCCGTTTTAATTCATACGCATAAAAATCCGCAAAAACTTTTAAAAAACATTTTGAAAGTTGAAAAAAAGTTAGGTAGAGTTCGAACAGAAAGTTCCGATTATCAATCAAGAGTTATTGACGTCGATATGATTTCTTTTGATGATGAAATTATTGAATCTGAATCATTACAAATTCCGCACAAACATCTTCAAGACCGACTTTTTGTTTTGTTGCCAATGATGGAAGTGGTTTCCGATTGGACACATCCTATTTCCCAAAAATCAGTTTCAGATATTTTAAAAGATTGTAAGGATGAAGGTAATTGTGTGAAGATTTCAAAATTGAATGCACCATTGCAAAAAATCAATTTTGACGATTTCAATTACATTGCTATTGAAGGAAATATTGGAGCAGGAAAAACAACTTTGGTTTCTAAATTAGCAGAAGATTTTAATGCCAAAACTGTTTTAGAACGATTTGCAGACAATCCGTTTTTACCTAAATTTTATAAAGATCAAAACCGATATGCTTTTCCGCTAGAGATGTCTTTTTTGGCCGATAGGTACCAACAAATATCAGACGATTTAGCTCAGTTTGATTTGTTTAAAGATTTTATCATTGCCGATTATCATATTTTTAAATCTTTAATTTTTGCTAAAGTAACTTTAGCTGAAGATGAATACCGATTGTATAAAACGCTTTTCGATATCATTTACAAAGAAATGCCAAAACCAGATTTGTATGTTTATTTGTACCAAAATACAGAACGATTATTGGCAAATATCAAGCGAAGAGGAAGAAGTTACGAACAAGAAATTCCAGCAGAATACTTAGAAAAAATCAACAACGGTTATCTCGATTATATCAAAACTCAGAAAGATTTGAATGTACTTATAGTAGATGTTTCTGAAAGAGATTTTGTAAAAAATCAAGAAGATTATATTTTTATCCTTGAAGAAATTAAGAAAAAACTTAATTAGATTTTATTTTTTGAAATAAATCCCAAACTACAATTCCAGTACTTACAGAAATGTTTAATGAATGTTTACTTCCCAATTGTGGGATTTCTATAACGCCATCACTTAAATTAATAGCCTCCTGTGAAACTCCAAATACTTCATTTCCGAATACTAATGCGTATTTTTTTTCTTTTTCAGGTTTAAAATCATCTAAGAATATAGCATTTTCAACTTGTTCAATAGCATAAACAGAAGTGCCATCTTTTTTAAGTTTTTCAATAACTTCAATAACACTTTTATTGTGTTCCCATGCGACGGTTTCAGTTGCTCCAAGTGCGGTTTTATGAATTTCCTTGTTTGGAGGTGTTGCGGTTATTCCGCAGAGATAAATTTTTTCAATTAGGAATGCATCAGAAGTTCTAAATACCGAGCCAATATTGTGAAGACTTCTAATATCGTCTAAGACAATTATTATTGGTGTTTTTTCAGCTTGTTTAAAATCTTCAACAGATTTTCTTTCAAGTTCGCTGTTTTCTAATTTTCGCATTTTTTTTTGGTAAAGGTATTCAAAAAAAAGCTTCCGAAAATCGGAAGCTCTTTTTTATGAGGAAAAAATATTAGCTTTTAGTCTCTGTAGCTGGAGCAGCTGGAGCATCTGGAAGAACATTACCTTTAATAGTAATAATTTTTGTAGATTTTCCTGTTGGAACTGGAGCAGCACCTGGAGTTGTTGATGGAGTCGTTACTGGAGTAACATTTGAGCCTACAGCATTAGAAGTTACAGTTACTGTTTTAGTAAATGGACCAACTCTGCTAGTATCGTATTTAACTCCAATTTTACCTGTTTCTCCTGGCTGAATTGGTTTTTCTGGTTTAGATGGTACCGTACAACCACAAGATCCTTGAGTGTTTTCAATAACTAAAGGCTTGTTTCCATTATTTGTAAAAACAAATTCTCTTTGTCCGTCAGCATTGTGCGGAATACTTCCGTAATCAATAGTTTCATTTTCAAAAACCATTCCTGCACCATCAACTTTGGGAGTTTCAACTTTAGTTGATACCGCTTTCTTAGCTTTTTTTGTTTTAGATTTTGTTTGAGCATTTGCAGAAGTTAAACTGAAAACTGCTAAAACTGCTACTAGTAATATTTTTTTCATTTTTTATAAAATTAATAATTTAACAAGACAAATTTATATAAAAAAAAGTTCAAGAGTCACAATGAAACTTAAATTTTTATTAAATGAATTGTTAATGATAAAATTTAATATTAAATAATTAAATTCGTAAGCTAAAATTAAAATAATAAAACCATTGTCATCTAAAGATAAAAGCCCGAAAGAAACACCATTAATGAAGCAATATAACGAGATTAAAAGGAAGTATCCTGATGCTTGTTTATTGTTTAGAGTAGGAGATTTTTATGAAACTTTTGGGGAGGATGCTATTCGTGCATCAAAAATTCTTGGTATTACTTTGACAAAGCGAGGTGCTGGCTCAGAAACAGAAACGGCTTTGGCAGGTTTTCCTCACCATTCTATTAATACCTATTTGCCGAAACTTGTAAAAGCGGGACTTCGAGTAGCCATTTGCGATCAACTTGAAGATCCAAAAATGACTAAAACTATTGTAAAACGTGGTGTTACCGAATTAGTTACTCCAGGAGTTGCAATGAATGATGAAGTTTTGCAATCTAAATCTAATAACTTTTTAGCATCAATTTATTTTGGGAAAAAGCAATTAGGAGTTTCATTTTTAGATGTTTCTACAGGAGAATTTTTGACGGCTCAAGGGAATGAAGAATATATTGATAAGTTGCTTCAAAATTTCAATCCGAGTGAAATTCTAATTCAAAAGAACAATCGAAATCAATTTAAAGAAAGTTTTGGAGAAGATTTTAATACATTTTATCTTGAAGATTGGGTTTATCAAGAAGATTATGCTTTTGAAACATTGACCAATCATTTTCAAACCAATTCGTTAAAAGGTTTTGGCATTGAGGAATTGCAAGATGGAATTATTGCTTCAGGAGCGATATTATATTATTTATCAGAAACACAGCATAATAGAGTTCAACACATAACAAGTATTCAACGAATTGCCGAAGATGCCTATGTTTGGATGGATCGATTTACCATCAGAAATTTAGAATTATATCATAGTTATAATCCTAATGCTGTAACATTATTAGATGTAATCGATAAAACGCTTTCGCCAATGGGTGGGCGTTTGTTAAAACGATGGTTAGCATTGCCTTTAAAAGATGCAAATAAAATTAGAAGTCGTCATGAAGTGGTTACTTATTTGAAAGAAAATCAAGAAATACTTCAAAAAATACAATATCAAATAAAGCAGATTTCCGATTTAGAACGATTGATTTCTAAAATTGCAACAGGAAAAGTTTCTCCAAGAGAAGTTATTTATTTGAAAGAATCATTGGATGCAATAATTCCAATAAAAACATTAGCTTTAGAAAGTAAGCAAGAAGCAGTAAGAATAATTGGTGATAGTTTTCATAGCTGTGATTTACTTCGTGAAAAGATAAAAACAACCTTAAATCAAGATGCTCCAGTTGCTATTTCAAAAGGAAATGCTATTGCAACAGGAGTTCATGCCGAATTAGATGAATTAAGAAGTATTGCTTTTTCAGGAAAAGAATTTTTAGAAGGAATTGAGAAAAGAGAATCTGAAGCAACAGGAATTTCTTCTTTAAAAATATCTTTTAATAATGTTTTTGGATATTATATAGAAGTTAGAAATACACATAAAGATAAAGTTCCTGCTGAATGGATTAGAAAGCAAACATTAGTAAACGCTGAACGATACATTACAGAAGAATTAAAAGAATACGAAACCAAAATTCTGGGTGCCGAAGAAAAAATTCATCAAATAGAAGGACAGCTTTTCGAACAATTGGTCAATTGGATTGCAACTTACATAAAACCAGTTCAGTTGAATGCTAATTTGGTTGCTCAGTTAGATTGTTTAACTTCTTTCACGCAGTTAGCAATTGAGAACAATTATGTTTGTCCAATAATAGATAAAACGTATGAATTAGAAATCACAAACGGCCGTCATCCTGTTATTGAAAAGCAACTTCCGGTTGGAGTTCCTTATATTGCTAATGATGTTTTTTTAGATAGAGAAACCCAACAGCTAATTATGATAACCGGACCAAACATGTCGGGTAAATCAGCTATTTTACGTCAAACAGCTTTGATTGTATTACTTGCGCAAATGGGTTGTTTTGTTCCGGCAGAAGCCGTTAGAATGGGAGTTGTAGACAAAATTTTTACTAGGGTAGGCGCAAGCGATAATATTTCGATGGGCGAATCTACATTCATGGTAGAGATGAATGAAACAGCTTCTATTTTGAATAATATTTCCGATAGAAGTTTAGTTCTTTTAGATGAAATTGGTCGTGGAACAAGTACGTATGATGGTATTTCTATAGCATGGGCAATTGCAGAGTTTTTGCACGAAAATCCTGCTCGACCAAAAACACTTTTTGCAACACATTATCATGAATTGAATGAAATGAGTGAAATGCTTCCGAGAATTCAAAATTACAATGTTTCGGTAAAAGAGTTAAAAGATAATGTTCTTTTCATAAGAAAATTAGTAAAAGGAGGTAGTGCACATAGTTTTGGAATTCATGTTGCAAAAATGGCTGGTATGCCACAGATAGTAATTCAAAAAGCGCAAAAGTTACTTAAGAAATTAGAAAAAGACCATTCAGGAGACGCTTTACATGGAATAAAATCAGCTAAAGATGAAATGCAGTTGAGTATCTTTAATTTAGACGATCCATTGTTGGAGGAAATTAAAGAGGAAATACTGGGTTTAGACATCAATACCTTGACTCCAGTAGAAGCTTTAATGAAACTAAACGAAATAAAACGGATGTTGCTTAAAAAGTAACAAATAGGTTTTCAATAGGTTATGTTTTTGTGAAGTTTTTTTTATAAAAAACGTTTGTATAATTGAATTTTAATATTACATTTGCTTCCGCAATACGGAACAAGTATTGTCGTTCATACAAAATCTGATAATGCGAAAATAGCTCAGTTGGTAGAGCGCGACCTTGCCAAGGTCGAGGTCGCGGGTTCGAGCCCCGTTTTTCGCTCAACCACCTATAATGCTCGGATGGTGAAATTGGTAGACACGCTGGACTTAAAATCCAGTGAACAGTAATGTTCGTGCGGGTTCAAGTCCCGCTCTGAGTACTAAAGCTTCAAACTATGTTTGGAGCTTTTTTTGTTTTAATTTGATTTTGATTTGAGTAATATGGGTACTTTTGTTATAAGTAAAAGATTAAATGGATATTATAAATATGAGTTTACTTCTAGGAAAGGTAAAGTGATATTGTTGAGTAATGATTTTGAATTACGGTTTGAGTGCGAAGACAATATTGAATTACTTAAAAAATCTTTAGCAAGTTTATTTTTTATGAAGTTCAAGTCAAAGAATGGGAAGCTTTATTTTAAAATAATTTTAAACGAAAAAGAAATTGCTGTAAGTAGGAAGTATACTACTCAATTATTAATGGAAAAGGGAATCGCAGAAATAGAACGAACTATACACAATTCTGAAGTTCTTGACTTTTCAAATCAGAATGATGTTTTTCCACCTGCAGAAGAAATCTTCGGATAAATTTAAATATAAAGTAAAAAAAAAGCTCTGCATTGCAGAGCTTATTTTTTGTAATTAGAACTAGTTCTAATTATTTTTTTGCTGGAGCAGCAGTCTCAGCTGGAGCAGCAGTAGTGTCAGCTGGAGCAGCAGTTGTATCAGCTGGAGCAGCAGTTGTGTCAGCTGGAGCAGCAGTTGTGTCAACAGCAGTTGTGTCAGTAGCTTCTGTAGCAGCGTTTTCTGATTGTTTACAAGATACTACAGTTAATGCAGCAATAACAGCTAAGCTTAAAAATACTTTTTTCATCTTAATTTAAATAAAAGGTTAATTATTAATTCGGAGCAAAGATATAAATTTTTTTAATCGAAAAAATTTTTATTTAACTTTTTTTAAAAATTCTATCTTCGAGTTCCGTATTTTACTATACAAATTTCATGCCAAAATGCAATAAAACATAAATTTTATTTTTTCTTAGCTGGTTGTATGATTTTCAATTCATTAATGATGTTTTTTGCTCCAGCATACTTATCAATAATAAATAGTATGTATCTAGAATCCACCATAATGTTTCTACAAATGTCTGGAGAGTAATAAACATCACTCATTGTTCCTTCCCAAACTCTATCAAAATTCAAGCCAATTAAGTTTCCGTTTTTGTCTAAAGCCGGACTTCCTGAATTTCCTCCAGTAGTATGATTAGTAGCTATGAAACAAACAGGCATTTTCCCTTTCACTCCATAAATACCATAATCTTTGGCATTATACAAATCAATTAATTTCTGAGGAACATCAAACTCATAATCACCAGGAACATATTTTTCCATAACACCATCAAGTGTTGTAAATGGCTCATAATATACTGCATCATTTGGTTTATATCCTTTTATTTTCCCATAAGTTACTCGTAAAGTGCTGTTGGCATCAGGGAAAATACGAGCCGATTTTGGACTTAACTCTAAAATGGCTTTCATATAAGTTCTTTGCAAAGCAATATTTTTTAAATTTAATTCGTCATATTTTGGAGCTACATTTTTAGTAAAAGCATCCGCCATTGATTTAATTACTTGATATCCTTTATCAGCATTCATCTTTTCAATAACAGTTTTCGAATCACCTTCTAGTAAAGATCTAAATTTTTCTAATGATGTTAATTTTGAATTTGCAAAAACTTCAGTTGTCAATTGAGATGCATTAATGTTGTTCAAACTTTCAGGTAAAAACTGTTTTGGGGATTTAGTTGCATACAAATTGATTAGTTGCTCAAATACATTTTTATCAACTTCTGCATTATAATCTTTATAAAAATCTCCAATTCCGCTTGAGAGTGTATTTTTTCTATCTGTAAAAGATTGATCACCTTTTGAATTTAAAATTTGTTCCAATTGGTATAATTTATATCCAACAGAAAGTAGTTCGGTGTTTCTCAAGGCAACTTCAGAAAAATAATCTCTTGCTAAAGCATAGTCTTTAATTTCAGTATAATTTTTTTCAAATTCTGATAATAAATTTCCGTATTCAGCTTGTTTGCCTGCTTTTGCTACTTTTTGTTGAAAGTCTTTCTCAAATTTTTGTTTCTCAGCAACTGCATTGGCTTTTTTCAAACCTTTTGTTTCACCCATCCATTTTTTCCAATAATTAGCAACCGATGCATATTTAGCTGCATATTGAATTTTGATAGCCTTATCTTTTCTCATAAAACGATCTTGCACTTTCAAAGCAGCATCACGAATTTCTACTTTTGCAGGATTTAAGGTTTCAACAATTTGATTAACGGCTACCGATGGTAAATATTCAGTAGTTCTTCCAGGATAACCCATAACCATTGTAAAATCGTTTTCTTTCAAACCTGTGATAGATATTGGGAAGAAATGTTTTGGTTTGTATGGAACATTATCAGCTGAATAAGCTGCTGGACGATTGTTTTTATCAGCATAAATTCTGAATAAAGAAAAATCTCCAGTGTGTCTAGGCCAAACCCAATTATCAGTATCAGAACCAAATTTTCCAATCGAACTCGGTGGTGCACCAACCAATCTAATATCTTTATAGCTTTCTACTACAAATAATAGGTATTGATTTCCGTCATAAAATGTTTTTACACGGTTTTCTTGCCAAGCTTCTTTTGGAGAATTTTTAACTAATTCCGAAGTGTTTTGTTGAATTTTCTTTTGTTTTTCAGCTTCCGAAGTTAAACTTGCAATACCTTCTATTATTTTGGAAGTTACATCTTCAATTTTTACCACAAAAGTTACTTCCAAATCTTTATTTGGTAATTCTTCTTCCATTTTGTATGCCCAAAAACCATTGGTTAAATAGTCGTGTTCAACAGTTGAATGACTTTGAATGTTGTCAAAACCACAGTGGTGATTGGTCAAAATCAATCCTTTGTCCGAAATTACTTCAGCAGTACAACCTCCATCAAAATGAGGAACGGCATCTTTCAAACTCGATTGGTTTATAGAATAAATTTGTTCGGCAGAAATTTTCATTCCCAAGGTTTTCATTTCGCCTTCGTTCATTCCTTTTAGCATCGATGGAATCCACATTCCGCCTTGTTGCGCTTGTGTTTGAATGACAAATAATAAGAGTAGTAATTTAATGAATCTCATAATTAGATTTTTAGATTATTGGATTTTTAGAAAGTTAGAATTTGAATTTTAGTAGTTTCCGATTGTGAACTTCGAAATCGTTTGCAAGATACAATTTTTGTGCATTTTCATTATGGTTTTCAACTTCTAGATAAAGTAATTTAACATTTAATTGTTTAGCTTGTTCTTTTATGAATTGAATTATTGTGGTACCGATTCCTTTTCCACGTGCAATTTTTTTAATGTATAATTCGTCTAAAAATGCTATTCTTCCTTTGTATTCAAAACTAAAAACAAAAGTTAGAATTACATAACCAACTAATTCATCTTCCGAATAAATCAACCAAGATTTTCCAAGATGTTCATTAGTAATAAACTCTTGAAATAGTTTTTTAGAAACTTCAACATCAATTGGATAGTTATCAATTGCATAAAAATCTTGCATCATGGTTGTGATGGCTTCAATTTGGGAGGTTTCTAAAGTTTTAAATTGAATCATATAAGAGGTTTACTTATTAAATATGATTATTCTGTTATATGTTTCAAAATAATATCTGTTGCACCTTTATTCATTTGCACAAAAGTGGAACAAATATGCCCTTTTTCGTTGCGTTCATCTTCGTTGTTTATCAATAGATTGAATGCATCATTTAATTCATTTTGGGTTGAAATTGAAACACAACCTTCTTGATGCACTAATGCAGTTGCTTCTGCAAAATGCGAGTAATTTGGACCAATAATTATCGCAACGCCAAATGTTGCAGGTTCTAAAATATTATGAACACCAGGATTTCCAAATCCTCCACCTACGTAGGCAATATCTGCGTAGGAATATATTTTGGTTAAAATTCCGATGGTATCAATAATGAAAACGTTGAAATTTGATAAATCAACATTGTTTTTTTCTGAAAAAAGAATGGTTGATTTTGTAATTTGTAATTTAAGATTTGCAATTTGTTCGGATTTTATATTGTGTGGTGCGATGATAAATTTAATTTCATCCGATGCATTGTTAATGTAGTTTACTAATAAATTTTCGTCTTTTGGCCACGAACTTCCTATTACGATTGTTGTTTTGTTGTCTTTAAATTGTTCTATAAAATCTAATGAATTATCTCTTTCTAAAATTGCAACCACTCTGTCAAAACGTGTATCACCGGAAACTTTTACGTTATTGAAACCAATAGATCGAATCAGATTTTTGGAACTTTCGTTTTGTACAAAAAAGTACTCGAATGTTTTTAAAGCATTTCTGTAAAATCCGCCATACCATTTGAAAAAGGCTTGTTTTTCTCTAAAAATTCCTGAAATTAAGTAGGTTTTTATTTGAAGTTTTTTCAGTTCATTCAGATAATTTGGCCAATATTCATATTTAATGAAGAAAACTAATTCTGGATTTATAGCTTTTATAAATTTTTGTGCATTCGATTTTGTGTCTAATGGCAAATAAACTGTAGCATCGGCAACCGTATTGTTTTTTCTTACTTCGTAACCTGATGGTGAAAAGAATGTAACAACTATTTTATGGTTTGGATATTGAGCTTTTATTTTTTCAATAACTGGTAAACCTTGTTCGTATTCACCTAATGATGCTGCATGAAACCAAATAGTTTTGTAGGTTGTATTGACTTTGCTTTTTAAAATTGAAAAAACTTCTTTTCTTCCATCAATGAAAAGTTTCATTTTCGGACTGAAAAGCGCCAATAGTTTTACAACTTGTGAAGCAAGAATTATAATTAAATTATACAGAAAAAGCATTATTGAATTTTAGTTGGGTAAAAATAAGATTTTTTGCCACAGATTTTACAGATTAAACGGATTTTCACAACTAAATTTCTTTTGAAAATCTGATTTTACAAAAGACAAATGCTAATTAGCCCTGATTGTAGCGGCACAGAGTAGAGCGAAAAGCAGGAAAAAGGAAACCAAAAAAAGCCCTAACCATTCGCTCCAAATAATAAGAAATGTTATACTTTTGTATTTCAAATTTTTTTTAGAATGAGAAAACTGCAAATGGTTGACTTGAAAGGTCAATACGAAAAAATAAAAGAAGAAGTGAATGCTTCAATTCAAGATGTTTTAGAAAATAATACATACATAAATGGACCTTTGGTTCATCAATTTCAGAAAGATTTAGAAGATTATTTAAGTGTAAAACACGTGATTCCTTGTGCTAACGGAACTGATGCGTTGCAAATTGCGATGATGGGATTGGATTTAAAACCTGGTGATGAAGTTATTACTGCTGATTTTACTTTTGCTGCCACTGTTGAGGTGATTGCTTTGTTGCAATTAACTCCGGTTTTGGTAGATGTGGATATGAATAATATGAATATTTCTTTGGATGGAATTCGTAAAGCGATAACTCCAAAAACTAAGGCGATTGTTCCGGTGCATTTGTTTGGTCGTGCTGCCAATATGGACTCGATTATGGAAATTGCAAACGAACATAATTTGTATGTAATTGAAGATAATGCACAAGCAATTGGAGCCGATTATACTTCAAAAGATGGTTCAAAAGTTAAAGTAGGAACGATTGGTCACGTTGGAGCGACATCTTTTTTTCCATCTAAAAATTTAGGTTGTTATGGTGATGGTGGAGCAATTTTTACAAACGATGATAAATTAGCTCACACATTACGCGGAATTGTAAATCACGGGATGTATGAGCGTTACCATCATGATGTAGTAGGAGTGAATTCACGTTTGGATAGTATTCAAGCTGGAGTTTTGAAAGCTAAATTACCACATTTAGACACTTACAATAAAGCACGTCAAGATGCGGCTAGAAAATATTCTGTTGCATTGAGTGTGAATTCAAATATTTGGGCGCCCTTTATTTGCGAAACTTGTGATTGTCATGTTTTTCATCAATATGTCATCAGAATTATGAATGGAAAGCGTGACGGATTGTTAGCACATTTGCAAGAAAAAGGAATTCCATGTGCGATTTATTATCCAATTCCGTTGCACAGTCAAAAGGCATATGCGGATTCGAGATATAAAGAAGAAGATTTTCCGGTAACCAATCAATTATGTAAAGAAGTGATTGCATTACCAATGCACACCGAATTGGACGACGAGCAAATTAAATTTATAACGGATACGGTTTTAGAATATTTAAAATAAGAGAAAAGAAACAAGAGAAAAGATGCAAGTGTTTTTATTGTCTTTTCTCTTGCTTCTTTTTTCTATTATCTCAAAAAAATGAAAATAGTAGTAACAGGAGGTTTAGGTTTTATAGGTTCGCATACAGTTGTTGAGTTACAAAATGAAGGTTTTGAAGTAGTAGCGATTGATAATTTATCCAACTCATCAGAAAGTGTTTTGGATGGAATAGAAAGAATTACAGGTAAAAAACCAATTTTTGAAAAAATGGATTTGCGTGATAAAGCGTCGGTTCAAAATTTCTTTAAAAAGTATAATGATATTGCTGGAGTAATTCACTTTGCTGCATCAAAAGCAGTTGGAGAAAGTGTAGAAAATCCTTTGTTATACTACGAAAACAATATCAACGCATTGGTTTATTTACTTCAGGAATTGAAAGAATTGTCTAACCCGAATTTTATCTTTAGTTCTTCTTGTACTGTTTATGGTCAAGCAGAAAAAATGCCAATTACTGAAGATGCTTCAGTGCAACCTGCAGCTTCACCATATGGAAATACCAAACAAATTGGCGAAGAAATTATAACTGATGTTGCAAAAGTGACCAATATTAATTCTATTTTACTAAGATATTTTAATCCAATTGGGTCGCATCCTAGTGCTGAAATTGGAGAATTGCCACTTGGTGTTCCTCAGAATTTAGTGCCATTTATCACACAAACTGCTATTGGAATGCGCGAGAAACTTTCGGTTTATGGTAATGATTATCCAACTGCTGACGGAACGGCCGTTCGTGATTATATTCATGTGGTAGATTTAGCTAAAGCGCATGTTGTTGCATTGAAACGACTTTTAAACAAACAAAATTTAGATAAAATAGAAACTTTCAATCTTGGAACAGGAACAGGAAGTTCAGTTTTAGAAGTAATTACTGCTTTTGAAAAAGTTTCAGGGCAAAAACTGAATTACCAAATTGTAGGTAGAAGAGAAGGTGATATTACTTCTGCTTATGCTAATACCGATAAAGCTAATAATGTTTTAGGTTGGAAAGCTCAATCAACTTTAGAAGATAGTTTGGCTAGTGCTTGGAAATGGGAACAGAAGATAAGAAGCTAAATATTATACATTTATACAAATAAAAAAATCCTCATAACTTTATGAGGATTTCTTTTTTTACTTCTTAGCGGCTTCTTTAAGTTCTTTGCCAGCTTCATCAAGTTTTTCTGCACCTTCTTCAAGAGCTTCACCTGCCTTAGCTTGAGTAGTGTCAATTACTTCTTCTGTTTTTTGTGCAACAGTGTCAATTTTTTCACCAATTTCTGTTCCTACAGTTGGCTCACCTTCTACTTTTTTGTCTCCACAAGACACCAATGCAACAGCCATAAATGCTACTGCTAAAATTGTTTTTTGCATTTTTTTAAAGATTAAAATTAATAACAATTTCAGTAATACAAATTAGATGCCAAATAGTTTAAATAATGCTTAAAATTATTTTTTTGTTGCTTCTTGAACTTTTTTTGCTCCTTGTTCTACTTTTTCTGCACCTTTTGCAATTATTGCTTTAGCTTTTTCACCAACTTTAGAAGAGTCTAAAACTTTTTTAGCTTTTACTTTTGCAGAATCAGCGGCTTGTTTTAAATCAGCGCCAACGGCTTTTGAAGCTTCTTTTACTTTTTCTTTAGTTTCTTCCTTGCATGAAATTAGTAATGTAGTTAATACTAAGGATAAAATTATTTTTCTCATAACTATTTAATTTTTAATAATATATTTGGGTTAGGACAATTTTTTTTATAAAAATCTAAATTATTTACAGAACAAACTCCGGGATAATCACCAATTTTTTTTTGTATATCAAGAATAATTTGAAAATGTAAATGTGGAGCATAATCTCCATTTATTGGTGGCAAACCTAGATTTGCAATTTGCTCTCCTTTTAACACTTTTTGTCCCTCTTTTTTGTCCGATAAACAGTCTTCACTTAGATGACCATACAAAGTGTAAAATTTAAATTCGTTTATATTATGCTCTAAAATTATAGTCGGACCATAATCGCCCAAAGCAGTGTTGTTTTGAAAACTATGAATCGTTCCATCTAGCGCCGCATGAATAGAAGCTGATTTATTTATCCATAAATCTAAACCTATATGAATGTTGCGTTCTTCAGTATTTTCGTTTTTAAAAACAGAACTTCTTTTATATATGTTTCTGGTTTCTAAATAGCCACCATAAGCAATTCTTGCATTATTTTTATCTAAATGATTCTGAATAAAAACTTCATAATCGTAAGCAGTTTCAAGTTTATGATTATTCAATTCTGTGTTTGAAATAGATAAATCTAAAGCTACATAATCGTAATATGTGATACTAGGCTCGATGACTTTTTCTGATTCTAAATGCAATAAAAAGTCTACAAAATTTTGCATAAACTAGATGTTAAGCAGAAATAGTTTCAACTTCTCTATCAATTTTATTTACCAATCCAACTAATACTTTTCCTGGACCAACTTCTGTAAAACTTGAAGCTCCGTCTTTAATCATTTGTTGAACCGATTGTGTCCATTTTACAGGAGCAGTTAATTGAATAATTAGGTTTTTCTTAATCTCGTCTGGTGACGAGACCGCGCTAGCAGTTACATTTTGATACACTGGACAAATTGGTGTTGAAAAAGTAGTTGCTTCAATTGCAGCAGCCAATTCTTCTCTCGCTGGTTCCATCATTGGTGAGTGAAATGCTCCACCAACTGGTAAAATCAAAGCGCGTTTTGCGCCAGCTTCTTTCATTTTTTCGCAAGCCAATTCTACCGCTTTGTATTCTCCAGAAATTACTAATTGTCCCGGACAATTATAATTTGCAGCAACTACAACACCATCAATGGAAGCACAAATATCTTCTACGATTTTATCATCTAAATTTAAAACGGCTGCCATTGTTGATGGAGTAATTTCACAAGCTTTTTGCATTGCAATGGCTCTTTGTGAAACTAATTTTAATCCGTCTTCAAAACTCAGTGCACCATTGGCAACCAAAGCAGAAAATTCGCCTAACGAATGACCAGCCACCATTTCAGGATTAAAGTTTTCTAATGTTTTAGCTAATATTACAGAATGTAAAAAAACGGCAGGTTGCGTAACTTTAGTTTCCTTCAATTCTTCTGCAGTTCCTTCGAACATAATATCTGTAATTCTAAATCCTAATATGTCATTAGCTTTTTCGAATAATTCTTTTGCTACTGCTGAATTTTCATATAAATCTTTTCCCATACCTGAGAATTGTGCACCTTGACCTGGAAATATGTATGCTTTCATAAATGTAGTTTAAAAGTTTAAAAAGATTAAGAGTTTAAAAGGATTACCCAAAACTATAGCAAAAATACTATTTTATTTAAATTGTGTAACTTTAATTTTATTATCACGTCTAATTAGGTACTAAATAATCATAAACTTATGAAAAAAATTAAAGCTATTTTACTACTTTTTATCGTTGCTTTTTTATTGTTTTATTTTAATCTGCCGGTACTAAATTATGGATTCATTGCATTGCCAATAATTCTTTTAATAGTAACTATTATTGGAGTTTTTATCTTCACTCGATTCAAAGTGGTGAACGAAAAGAAAATTCAAATGATTGAAAAACCTAATAAGTTATTTTTTATAATTATTTGGTTACTGCTGTTTTATATGCTTGTTTTTCCGTTATTCACAAGTCTTCCAATGTTTAGAAGTCAATCTTTTAAAAATTTAATAGGTAGTGTAGCCGATGGTAAATCTATTGCCAATCATATCGAACCCATATCAATTGATGAAATTCGTGTGGTTGATGAAGAATTGGCTTATTTACTTGGTGAGAAAATTCTTGGTTCACAACCTGCTTTGGGAAGTCAAGTGGAGTTAGGACATTTTTGTATTCAAAAAGTGGGTGATGATTTGTATTGGGTGGCTCCATTATTACATTCAGGTTTTTTTAAATGGTGGAACAATCAAGAAGGAACTTCGGGTTATGTGATGGTTTCGGCAACCAACGAACGTGACGTAAAGTTAGTTCAGAATATTGGAGGAAAAGACATTAAAATTAAATACCAAACAGAAGCATTTTTTGGAAGTCAAATTCAAAGACATTTATATTTTAACGGATTTGCAACCGTTGGTTTAACCGATTATACATTTGAAATTGACGATTTAGGAAATCCGTTTTGGGTGGCAACGGTTTATGATAAAAAAATTGGTTTTGCAGGAAACGACGCAACAGGAATTGTAGTTGTTGATGCCCAAACAGGAGCAATGACCGAATTCAAAATTGCTGAAGCTCCAAAATGGGTGGATAGAGTTCAACCTATAGATTTTGTTGAAGAACAACTAAACGATTGGGGTGAATATGTTCATGGTTATTGGAATTTTTCAAATGCTAATAAATTACAGATTACAGAAGGATTAACTTTGGTTTACGGAAAAGACAATAAATCTTATTGGTATACGGGTTTAACTTCTGTAGGAAAAGACGAATCTGCAGTTGGATTTGTTTTAGTTGACACAAGAACCAAAGAAACTACTTTTTATAAACAAAGCGGAGCAACTGAATTTGCAGCTCAAGGCTCGGCAGAGGGAAAAGTTCAAGAAAAAGGATATAAATCATCTTTACCAATTCCTTATAATATCAATTCGATACCAACTTATGTTATGACTTTAAAAGATGATGGAGGTTTGGTAAAAATGTACGCAATGGTAGCCATTAGTGATTACACTATTGTGGGTGTTGGAAATTCGATGCGTGAAGCGCTAACTTCTTTTAAAAGTGCTTACAATATGACTGGAAATAAATTGAATGCTTCCAGTTTGACAAATAAAAAGCAACTTAAGAGCATTGTAACAAGAATAACTAATGATGTTAAAAATGGAAATAGTTTTTATTATTTTACAACAAAAGACTATCCGAATATTTTTGTAGGTTCTTCTCAAATATCCAATCAGTTGCCTGTAACAATTGTGGGTGATAGTATCAGAATTTCATTTGATATAGATAATGAAGAAGTAATTGATGTAGCTACATTTGAAAATACCACAATGAAGAAGAAATAGAATAGAAGTAAAAACGCCTGAAATCTATCAGGCGTTTTTTTATATTATTCGATTGAACTTATAATTCCCAGTAATTGATTTTTTAAATCTTCATTGGTTATTCCTTTTTCAGCATCAAAATTATCATTGAAGTTTGGTAAAGAAAAACTACCTTTTACAACAGCGCCTTGAAAAGGAAAACGATTTTTTGCTATTTCTAAAACCGAACTTCCGCCACGAGGTCCTGGAGAAGTTGAAAGTAAAAGCATTGGTTTTTCTTGAAACGTTTTGGCATTGATTCTTGAAGTCCAATCAAAAATGTTTTTGAAAGCAGCCGAATAAGCACCATTATGTTCTGCAAAAGAAATCACTATAGCATCTGCAGTTCCCAATTTGGCATAAAAATCTTGAGCTAATTGAGGAATTCCGTTATCCTTTTCTTTGTCTACCGAATAAATTGGCATTTCGAATTCGTTTAAATCCAAAACTTCTACCGAAGCATTTTGAAATTGATTAGCAGCATAGGTTGCTAATTGTTTGTTTATTGAAGTCTTACTTGACGATGCTCCAAAAGCGATGATTTTTTTCATAATTTATTTTTTCAGCCAGTTACCTAATATTTTTCCTAAAAAAGGAAGTAAAACAAAAACCATTAAGGGAACTAAAATTCCAGTCATGATTAATGTTTTTAAAGGTAGCGGTAAATTTTTAATGTAATCTCCAATTAAAAGAGAAACTAATGTAATTGTTGGATAAATTGCTATCCAAACCATTACAGCAAACTTCCATCTAGGTGGTTGTTTCATTGTTTATATAATAGGTTAGTGCACTAGAAGGGCATTTCTTTATAGTTTCAATAATTTTTTCAGTAGTCGAATTTTCTGCATGAATCCATGGTTTTTCTTTAGGTTTAAAAACATCTGGATTGTTTTTTACACATTCGGCAGCGTGTTTGCACAGGCTATTTTTCCATACAATGGTAACTTCGCCATTGGTGTATTCTTTGGTTAGTTCTTTTGCATCCATGATTGATTTTTTAAATTATAAAACGTCTCTAAATTCAGGTGTTTTATCAAATACACTTTTAGCAAATGGACAAAGCGGAATAATTTTAATTCCTTTTTCACGAGCGTATTCTACTGCTTTTACCACCATTTTTTTGCCAAAGCCTTTACCTTCATTTCCGGGATTAACTTCGGTGTGGTCGATGATAATTTTGTCAACGCATGCAAAAACAAAAGTCATCATGGCTTCATGTTTCCCATCAACATCAATATAAAAAATACCGTTTTTATCATTGATTTTTAATTGTACTTCGTCCATAATTTATTTTTTAACTGAACACTAATTACTGTTCCATCGGAATTTCCATTACTAAAAACTTAGCATCAGTATTCGCTTTAATTTCAATTTCAGAAGTTTCCCAAATTCCAATCGCATCTCTTTTTTCTAATTTTTCTCCATTTACTTCAATTTCACCTTCAATGTTTATGATGTAAAATCCGTTTCCTTCTTTTTTAAGAGTCAATTTTTTAGAGAAATCTTTGTCAAAATCACTCAAATAAAACCACGCATCTTGATGAATCCAAACACCTTCATCATCAGCATTTGGAGAAAGAATTTGTGCAAAATTATTTTTTTGCTCGGCTACATCTAAAGTAATTTGTTGGTAACGTGGCTCAACGTTTCTAACTTTAGGAAACAACCAAATTTGAAATAATTTAGTGTGTTGATCAGCATTCGGATTGAATTCGCTGTGTTGCACTCCAGTTCCAGCACTCATAACTTGCACGTCACCTGTTTTGATGGTTTCAGTATTTCCCATGCTGTCTTTATGAGCCAAATCTCCTTCTAATGGAATAGTTATAATTTCCATATTGTCGTGTGGATGAGTTCCAAAACCCATTCCTGCAGCAACAGTGTCGTCGTTTAAAACGCGTAACATTCCAAACTGAACTCTATCCGGATTGTACCAACTTGCAAAACTAAAACTATGATAAGCATTCAACCAACCATGATTGGCGTGACCTCTTGAATCTGCTGTATGTAAAACTGTATTTTTCATAATGTATAAATGTATTAATTATTATGATACAAATTTACAGCGATAAGATTCCAAAAGCACTTAATGTAGATTAAGAAATTATTTTTTAAGTAAACGAGCTTTCATTTTACTGAAAAACTCAGGTGTAACTCCAATATAAGAAGCAATTTGTTTTTGTGGTATTTTTTGAATTAATGTTGGATATTTAGAACAGAATTTTTCAAAGCGTTCTTCTGCAGATAAACTTAAATTATCCATTAAGCGTTCTTGGTGTGAAACCAATGAGTTCTCAGCTAAAATTCTGAAAAAACGTTCTAATTTTGGAATTTCCTTGTATAATTCTTGGTGATTTTCTTTAGTAATGATGACCACTTCGGCATCTTCTAAAACTTCTATAAAAAGATTACCAGGTTTTCCTGATATATAACTGTACATATCGCCAATCCACCAGCCTTCACAAGCAAAATGCAAAACGTGTTCGATAATGTTGTCGTTTATATTGAAACTTCTCAAAATACCCGAATTAACGAAGTAAGTACAATCAGTAATTTCGCCCGAACTCAATAAAATAGTTTTAGCTTTTAAGTGTTTGGTTTCGGTTTTAGATAAAAACAAAGATTCTTCATCAGAAGTTAAAGAAACATGTTTAGCGATATTTTGTAGGATAGATTGCATCAGCTCAAAAATACAATTAAAATAGTTTTTCTAACAAATATTTTTCTAATCTGTTTAATCTGTTTAATCTGTGGCAAAATAGTATATTTGATCGTTTAAAATTGAATTATGAAATCGCATCAACAAAAAGTTTGCTAAGCAAACACTTTTAAATAAAGCGATACCATATTTGAGCTCTAAAAAATAAATTCTGCAAATATGAAAACCGAAAAAGAAAAAATGCTCGATGGAGAAATCTATTTTGCTAATGATAAAGTTTTAATAGCTGAAAGATTACGAGCCAAAAAGTTACTTCATAGATTGAATGTTACTGAGTATGTTATGAATGGAAATTCAAGAAATATTCTACGCGAACTAATGCCTAATGCGCACAAAAGATTATATATCGAACCACCATTTCACTGCGATTATGGTTATAATATTCATTCAGGTGAAAATGTGTATTTCAATGTGAATTGTGTGGTTCTTGATACCATGAAAATCGAAATCGGTAATAATGTTTTCTTTGGTCCAAATGTTCATATTTACACAGCAACGCATCCACTTGACGCTGTTGAAAGACGAACCGTTGAGTTTTCAAAACCTGTTTCAATAGGTGACGATTGTTGGATAGGAGGTAACTCTGTAATTTGTCCCGGTCTAAAAATTGGAAACGGATGCACGATTGGAGCTGGTTCAGTTGTAACAAAAGATATTCCTGACAATTCACTCGCCGTTGGAAATCCTGCAAAAGTGATTCGGAAATTAAACCAATAAAAAAACCTCAAAGTTTGAATTTTGAGGTCTATTTTTTATTTAAATTTATTTTTTTTAAGAAACCGCTTCTTTAATACGTTTCATAGCTTCAGCTAATAATGCTTCGCTAGTTGCATAAGAAAAACGAATACAATTTGGATTTCCAAAAGCATCACCTGTTACAGTTGCAACATTAGCTTCTGCCAATAAATACATCGAAAAATCATCAGCATTATTGATTAATTTTCCACGTAAAGTTTTTCCAAAATAATAAGAAACATCAGGGAAAACGTAAAAAGCACCTTCGGGTACATTTAGTTTTAATCCAGGAATCTTTTTTACTAAACCAACTACTAAATCTCTACGATTTTTGAAAGCTGTAACCATTTCGTTCAACACGCTTGGATCAGCATCAACTGCAGTAATTGTAGCTCTTTGAGCAATAGAATTCGCTCCAGAAGTAACTTGTCCTTGCATTTTTGTACAAGCTTTTGCGATTATTTCAGAAGCACCAATATATCCAATTCTCCATCCAGTCATAGCAAATGCTTTGGCAACACCATTTACGGTAATCGTTCTGTCAAACATTCCATCAATAGTAGCTATACTACAAAAAGTTCCTGAGAAATTAATGTGTTCGTAGATTTCATCTGAAACTACATAAATTTCGTTTGTTTGATTCAATATCACTTTTGATAAAGCCGTCAATTCTTCACGATTATATACAGAACCACTAGGATTACATGGCGAACTATACCAAATCATTTTAGTTTTTGGAGTAATAGCTTTTTCTAATTGTTCCGGTGTAATTTTGAAATCACTTTCAACCGAAGTTGGAACTTCAACTGGAATTCCACCAGCCATTTTTATAATTTCAAAGTAAGAAACCCAATATGGCGCAGGAAGAATAACTTCATCACCTTCATTAATCATGCATTGGGCAATGTTGTATAAAGATTGTTTTGCTCCAGTAGAAACCACAATATTTGCAGGTTTGTAATCTAAATTATTATCACGTTTAAATTTTCTGCAAATAGCTTCTTTCAATTCCATATAACCATCAACAGGAGAGTAGGTTGAGTAGTTTTCATCGATAGCTTTTTTAGCAGCTTCTTTGATAAAATCAGGTGTATTAAAATCGGGTTCGCCCAAACTTAAACTGATAATGTCTTTTCCTTGTGCTTTTAATTCTCTTGCTAATGCTGCCATAGCAAGAGTTTGTGATGTAGATAGTTGATTAATTCTATCTGATAATGGGTTGCTCATTGTTGTGTTGTGTTGTTGTTTTTTGAAATTAGTTCTTTACAAGTTTATACATTTTAGCAGTTTCACCTGTAATTTCTTGTCCTTCCATGTCAAGTTGAAGCAAGTAATTTTCTCCGATTCTATATTGGTTGGGAGCGTCAGATATATCTAAAATTAATAAATCAGATTTGATTTTATAAGTGCCTTTTTGGTTCTCTTTTTGGTTTTTTTCTTTTCCAAGATACAACGTTTCTAAAGAATAGGTCTTGTCATCTTTTAAAGTCATCAAAACAGCAATGCCTTCACAATCTGCACAAGGAATCATGCCAGAATAACTACCTGACATTGATTTCGAATTTATTTCATCAGCTTGGTCAACAATTATATTATATTTTTCTTCTTCGGTTTGTGGCTTCTCATTTTCTTTTTTACACGAAATAAAAGTTAAACAGATTAAAACGAATATAAGTTTTTTCATTTTTAAGAATCAATAATTGATTTATGATAATTGTGGTTGTCTTCCTAAATCTCTCAAATGCGTAAAGTGCGAATAAATAGCAGCTCTTGTAGTTTTGAATTCGTAGTATGGAAGATTACATTCGTTAGCAGTCTCTCTTACAAATTCAGCTATTTTATTATAGTGAATGTGGCTGATATTTGGAAAAATATGATGTTCAATTTGATGGTTTAATCCGCCAGTGTAATAGTTTACTAACCAATTTTTTGGAGCAAAATTAGCAGTAGTATATAATTGGTGAATTGCCCAAGTATTTTCTATTTCACCTTCTTCGTTTGGAATTGGATTATCCGTTTCATGAACTACGTGAGCCAATTGGAATACAACGCTCAGAATAACTCCAGCAGTATAATGCATAATGAAGAATCCAATTAAAACTTGCCACCAACTTACATGTCCAATAAGAATTGGAATAACAATCCACATTGAAAAATAAATCACTTTTGTAATCACTAAAGTTGTCCAACGAATTACAGGTTTTTTAAACTCTCCATAAGATAAATTTCTCTTTAAATAACGTCTCATTTGTTGAAAATCGGTTGTAATTGCCCAATTGAAAGTCAATAATCCGTAAAGAATAAATGAATAATAATGTTGAAATTTGTGATGGCTGTACCATTTTGCCTCTTTGGTGAAACGCAAAATTCTTCCAGCTTCTAAATCTTCATCGTGACCTAAAATATTAGTATAAGTATGGTGCAAAACATTGTGTTGCACTTGCCAATTGTAAACATTTCCAGCAAGAATGTAAATGCTTCCGCCCATCAATTTGTTTAACCATGATTTGTTAGAATAAGCGCCATGATTTCCGTCGTGCATCACGTTCATTCCAACGCCAGCCATTCCAACACCAATTACTGCGCTAAGTAAAAGATAGGCCCAAAAAGGCATTTGCATTGTAAGTAAAAAAAAGTATGGTGTTAAGAAAATGGTAAACATTACAATTGTTTTTAAATGTAATTTCCAATTTCCAGTTTTATCAATGTTATTTTCTTTAAAATAATCGTTTACTCTTTTATTTAAAGTTCTAAAAAATTTAAGATTGTCACTTTTTGAGAAGACAGGAGTTGTGGTATTCATAATTTGATATTCTAATAATTTGCTCAAAGGTAAATATTATATTTTTTTTAGAAGTAAAAACAAATCATAATTATTAACCAAAAAGACTATTTTTGTTGAAAATTCAATTTATGGAAGAAATTTTGAAGCAATTTCCAAATCTTACTGATAATCAGATACAACAATTTGAAAAGTTGCAAAATTTATATGAAGATTGGAATGCAAAAATCAACGTAATTTCGAGAAAAGATATTGACGAATTGTACACACGTCACGTTTTACATTCGTTAGGAATTGCTAAAATTTTAGAATTCAAATCGGGTTCTAAAATTATGGATGTTGGAACTGGTGGAGGTTTTCCTGCTATTCCATTGGCTATTTTATTTCCTGAATGTAATTTTTATGCAATTGATATTATTGCTAAAAAAATAAAAGTAGTTAATGAAGTTATTAAAACATTAGGGTTAAAAAATATTAAAGCCGAACAAAGAAGAGCCGAA
Organism: Flavobacterium chungnamense; assembly: GCF_039539165.1. Lineage (NCBI taxonomy): Bacteria > Pseudomonadati > Bacteroidota > Flavobacteriia > Flavobacteriales > Flavobacteriaceae > Flavobacterium > Flavobacterium chungnamense. The sequence continues at coordinate 118,760 of NZ_BAABCS010000015.1, read as the reverse complement.
ATCGTTACGCATGATTTTGATTTTATTGTTAGTCGTGCTGTTACCAATATGCCTGATTTTGTTAGTTGGGTAAAAGGAAAAATGAAAACAAAATCAAAACACGAGTTAGAAAACGGAATTTTATATTTAAAAGGTGGCGATTTGTCTGAAGAGTTGAAAGATTTTTCAAAAGCAACCGTATACAATTTATCTGATTATTTTTCTGATGAATTCTTTGAAACCAAAAAAGTAGTTCATTTACCTTTGAAATAAAAAAGTCTCCAATTTGGAGACTTTTTAGTTTTTAACCTTTTATTATTTTCTTAGTCACACTTCCTTGACTATTTTTTAATGTTACTAAGTAAACACCGTTTGATAGTGAAATTGGGATTTCAAGTAAACCATTAATAGTTTGATTTTTCATTTCAACAATAGTTTTTCCAAGTATGTCTTTCACAACTATTGAGGCGTTTTCGATAGTGTAATTAGAGTTAATTTGTAAACTATTCTGAATCGGATTTTGAATCCAAAAACTATTCAAAGCTAAATTTTCATTGTTTGCCAAAACTGGATTTAAAATTTCTGTTAAAGCAAATGCTGTGTTTTGGGCGTTTAAAGTAACGTGATTTTCATTTACTGTTGGAATTGAAGAGGCTGCAAATGGCGTAGTTGAACTGCTATTTATTGGAGCATAAAGATTTGTTGAATTTGAAACTGCCATAGAACTCCATGCAGGAATAAAACAAAAATAGTCAACTAATAAATTATCAAAAAACTCTGTAAGTAAAGGATCTGTTCCTGCTCCAGCTTGAAAACCAGCCATGTCAAATCTTCCTCCTGGCGCAGAATCTAAACCATCTGTATAAGTTGGCGATTTTGAGTTAGCAGCGCTTTCATAACCAGTTATCCAGAAAAATAAAAAATATTGTTGTCCTCTAAATCGGCTAACTTCATTAGTTTGATTCGCAGCTGGTGTAAATCTTAAATTAATTATGGCTCTCTGTGATGAAGTTACGTTAAATGTATGGTTCATCGCTTCAAAATTTGGAGCGTAATTCATAGTGCCATTTCCTGCGCCATTTGAAATAGAAACATTTCTTGTGTTAACAGGAAATCCCATAGTGTTGAGTTCAGTTTGAAATGCATTTCTAAAATTAGGTGCTCCAGTTGGAAGTAGAGAGTTTGAAGCTGTGTTAAATTCAAATACACTTCCCGATTGCAGGTGTCCTTCAAAATGATCAATCAACATTTGTTTAGCGGCAGGACTTTTAATTAAACCATCAACTACTGGCTGAACTGCTGTACTTCCAAGTGGTCCGTAAGCCATGTAATTAAATAAATGTTGAAAACCAATTGGAACGTTTGCGCCAAGATGTGGTGAATCAAAAGAAATGTACAATCTTGTTTGATGAGTTAAATTATTCATTTCCATATAGCGAAGCGCGTAACGCGATATCAATCCGCCCATACTTGGGCCAATAACCACATTCTGTTCGTTGCCCACTTTTTGTGCATTGATTTGGTTTATTAATTCAACCAAAATCATTGCATTTCGTTGAATGTAATCAACGCCACCATCAACTACTGTTGTTGTTCCTGTTCTGGTATAAACAGGAAAATTTAAAATAATTATATCAAATCCTTGTGCTCTTAAATCGGTAGCCAAATTTTGACCAGTTCCATAATTTAAAGATTGATAAATTATTGTACTGTTTCTTGAGTCACCTGGGTCAAAACCATCTACTAAAAAAATAGGTTTGTCTAAAACTCCATTTGTAGTATCCATAAAAAGTTCATATTCACCTTGCCCAAAATAAGGAGCAGTTTCGTTATAACCTTGATAAGCAATGGTTGAGGTGATAGGTAAAACTATATTTGGAGCTTGGGCTTCATTATTTTTTCCTTGAATATTTTCAATAGATATGATTTCAAATTCAAATGAATTTTGAACTTTGCTTCCATCAGTAAATTCAATTTTATAATCGACTATTTGTTTGTCAGTTTCTTTGAAATTTAGTTGAAAAGGTTTGTTAAAATTGATTTTTACCCATTTAGAATCTTCCAGTTTTAGTTCAACAGAAAGAATTTTTTTAATGGTAGAATTTAAAATAAAATCATCTTTAAGTAGAAATGTGTTACTATTTGATTTACTTAATAAAGGCGATACTAGACTAATAGTATGTTTTTCAAAAAGCCCAGTAGCATTTGGTTTAACATTATATTGATTGTTTTGAAGAAAAACATCACCATTATCAATTGAAGTTCTTTTTAGAGTTTCATACTCAGTGATTAAAATAGCTAACGGAATTTGTTTAGTTGCTTTTCCAAAATTGGCTTCGTTTTTTAAAACTTCATATTTTGGTAAGCGTTGTAAAAAATCAGCTCTTTGAATTTCATGGTAAAACTGATTGAAAGTATTTGCATCAATGGGTTTAGAGTCAATTGTTGCTGCTTTTGACAAATCAAAAACTCTATCGTGTAGGATTTTAGTTTCAGTTCTTTCTTTCAATAAATCATAAGTCTTATCTTGGCTATAGCCAAATATTGAAATAAGAAAAATAAATAATAAAGTAATTTTTGACTTCATAGTTTCTTAGTTTTGATTTTCGAAGATACAAAAAATTAGTAATCAGCCAAATAAAAAAAGCTCAAACATTTCTGAATGAGCTTTTAAAATTTTACTTTGTTTTTGAAATTATTCTCCTAAAAATGGATATCTATAATCTTCTGGAGTTACGAAAGTTTCTTTTATAGTTCTTGGCGAAACCCAACGCAATAAGTTTTGCATTGAGCCTGCTTTATCGTTTGTTCCAGATGCTCTTGCGCCACCAAAAGGTTGCATTCCTACAACAGCTCCTGTTGGTTTGTCGTTGATGTAGAAATTTCCTGCAGCGTTTTCTAAAGCTTTTGTAGCTTCAATTGTTGCATATCGGTCTTGACTAAAAATTGCACCAGTTAATGCATATTCTGAAGTCTCGTCAACTAATTTTAAAGTTTGGTTCCATTTAGCATCTTCATACACATAAATAGTGATTACAGGACCAAAAAGTTCTGTTTCCATTGTAGTATATTTAGGATTTGTGGTAACTATAACTGTAGGTTCGATGAAATATCCTTTTGATTTATCATAATTTCCACCAAGAATAATTTCAGCATCAGCATCTTTTTTTGCTTGGTCGATGTAGCTTGCTAATTTGTCAAAAGATCCTTCGTGAATTACTGCTGTAATGAAATTTGAAAAATCTTCTGGACTTCCCATTTTCATAGAATTTACATCAATAATTAATTGCTCTTTTACGGCTGGCCATAAACTTTGAGGAATGTAAGCTCTTGAAGCTGCCGAACATTTTTGACCTTGAAATTCAAAGGCACCACGAGTAATTCCGGTAACGACTTGTTTAACATTTGCTGATGGATGAGCTACGACAAAATCTTTTCCTCCTGTTTCTCCAACTATTCTAGGATACGTTTTGTATGAATGAATTTGTGTTCCAATTTTCTTCCAAATTTCTTTGAAAACAAATGTTGAACCCGTATAGTGAACTCCTGCAAAATCTGGTGAAGCTAAAACAGTATCAGTAATCATCACTGGATCACCAAAAACTACGTTGATAACACCATCTGGAACTCCTGCTTCTCTAAATACATCAATAATAATTTTAGCAGAGAAAACTTGACTATCACTTGGTTTCCAAACAACTGTATTTCCCATTAAAGCGGCACTTGCAGGAAGATTTGCAGCAATAGCAGTAAAGTTAAAAGGAGTAATTGCATAAACAAAACCTTCTAATGGTCTATATTCTACTTTATTCCAAACATCTGAATTTGAAGTTGGTTGGTCTTGATAAATTTGCGTCATGAATTCTACATTATAACGTAAAAAGTCAATCAATTCACACGATGCATCAATTTCTGCTTGAAAAATGGTTTTTGATTGAGCAATCATTGTTGCAGCATTGATTCTTGCACGATAAGGTCCAGCAATTAATTCAGCTGCTTTTAAAAAGATGGCTGCTCTGTGTTCCCATGGCATTTGTGACCATTTTTTTCTTGCATCCAATGCTGAAGCTATGGCTTTTTCAACATGTGATTTTTCAGCCAAATGATATGTACCAACGATATGTTGATGGTCATGAGGCGCAGACATTGTTCGTGTGTTTCCAGTTTTAATTTGTTCGGAACCAATATACATTGGCACATCGATTGTTTCGTTCCACATTTTCTTGTAAGCAGCTAAGACAGCTGCTTTTTCTGGAGAATTTGGAGCGTATGATTTTACAGGTTCATTAACCGCTTTTGGTACGTGAAAGAATCCTTTAGGCATATCTTATAATTTGAAAATTAGACAATTTGATAAATAGATAATTCAAATAATGCGAATTATTTAATTTGTAACAAAAGTACAAAGGAAAATTTAAATTTTTGATAACAAATGTTATGAAACTTTTCGAGAGAAATTTCGGATGTATTTTTAAAAAATAAAAACTTATTAATTTAGAGCGTAAGGTGCGCTCAAACGAAATGTTGGCACGATTACTCTAAAATTTTTGGTTGTAGTAAAGTTAATCATGTTAAAAAAACCACGCATTGCTCCATGTGGAGAAGAAAGTAAACAACCCGAGCTATAAGTATGTGACTCACCAGGTTTTAGTACTGGTTTTTTACCTATAACTCCTTCGCCATCAACTACTTCAATGTCATTTAGTGAATCAAAAATTTCCCAATGACGAGAATTCAGTTGAACCGAATCTTTACTATGATTTTCAATAGTTATCTCGTAAGAAAAAGCAAAATGAATCTTATAGTTCTTGAAGTAGGTACCTTCAAAACTAGTTATTACTGATATTTTTATGCCTCTTGTAATTTGAGAAACCATAATGAAACTTTTTGTAAAGTTACAAAAATAATAAAAAATCCAATGTGATTTTTATGTTAAAGATTTTTTAATTGATTATGTCTGTTGAAGTTGCAACTCCTTTTCCAATAACTCTATCATATCTTTGATTGTTTTCACGATAATAGATTATGGCAAAATAATTGTTCTCAGTTTGATAAAAATTACCATCAATAGCGATGGCTTCATCTATCTTACCACTTTTATCTGCTACAGTATAATTAAAATTGGTAAAACCTTGTTTAATCATCAAGGCTTTTTCATAAATGCCTTTTTTAGCATTGTATTCCATTTTGTTTTCATCTGTAAGTGTATAATTATTAAACATTCCAGTGATGAAAATGTCTTTATTTTGATAAAAGGATGGAGCTGATAATGAGAAGTATATCCAAGCATAATCGGCTTCTATCTCATCATTTTCTGCACTAATATTTTTAATACTGAAATTACCATTTATGTCTGGCCAATATGTGTAAGGGTTTTTAGCTCTAGCATTACTGGTGTATAAAAAACAATTATATAAACCACCTTCGGTGTCAATTCTAGCAATACTATTGTTAGCAGCTCTTATGTTTTTATTTTCAAAAAATAGATATTCGTTGCCTGCCCAAAATTGAGTTTCGGAATCATATTTATAAATCAAATCATTACCAATGGTATACATTGGTTTTATATCACTGATAGCGTTGTTGAATTTTCCGTTTTGCATTAAAAGTACTTTCACATTCTTAAGCGGACTTTGAAAAGTAATAGCATTAGATTTTACTGCAAAATCAATGTTATGTTTGTATTCAACATCTTTAACATTTCTAGCTCTTTTAACTTGCATCGGAACAGAAACCAATGGTTCATAAATAATAAATTTTCTTGAAAAAACAACTTCCTGGTCTTCATTAAGAATACTGATTACATAATTACCACTAACTTTTAATTGTGTAAGTTTATTTGGAAATGGAATTCTATAATGCGAATAAATTTGCAGTGCATTTAAAGAATTGGTATAATCTTGAATGCGTTGATTATCAAAACCTGTTAGATATTCATTGATGGATAATTGGGATTGTTTCCAGTCGTAGTCACAATGCATTATCTTATAGTAGTAATTGTCTTCAGTTCCATGTAAATCATCAAACTGCAATTGAAATGAATCTCCCAATTGGAACAATGGAATTGCATTCTGTCCATTCTGAACAAACGAAATCGTTTTGATATGATATGGAGGATTAATTTCTTTTTCTTGTGAAAAGGAAATTGAAATTGCATATAAAAAAAGTACAATAGATAAATATTTTTTCAACATAATCATTTTATTATCAAACGTAAAGATACTAAATATTATTATCTACAATTATGCCAATAAATTATTTAAAACAAACTGGAATAATTTCGCCTTTTGCTAAACAATATTTTTCTACTAATTCTGGTGCAAGTTTAGAAGTGTAATCTTCTTCGATAACTCTAAATCCTATGCTTCTTAATTTGTCAAAATAATCTCTACCGTAAACGCGAACGTGATCATATTGGCCGAAAATTTTGGTTCTTTCTTTTTGGTCAACAATAGTATCATCAGAAAAAGTAGTTGCTCTTGATAAATCCTGTGGAATTTGAAAGATTCCCATTCCTCCGGGTTTTAAAACTCTAAACAATTCTTGCATGGCTTTAGTGTCATCTGGAATGTGTTCTAAAACGTGGTTGCAAAAAATAATATCGTATTGATTTTCTTCGAAAGGCAAATTGCAAATATCTGCTTTTACATCTGCTAAAGGCGAAAGTAAATCGGTTGTCGTGTAATCTATATTAGTTTGCTTCTTGAAACGTTTATAAAATTCTTGTTCAGGAGCAAAATGTAGTACCTTTTTCTTTTCTGTAGTAGTAAAAAAATCAGTTTCATTTTGTAAATAAAGCCAAAGCAATCTATGTCTTTCTAATGACAAGGTGCTCGGAGAAAGCACGTTATTTCTTTGGTTTCCATATCCATAAGGCAAAAACATTCGAAAACTTTTTCCGTCAATAGGATCAGTAAAACGACTCCCTTTTAATAAAAAAGCCAAAATTGGACGCACAACAATACTCAAACGAATCAATATCGGACGAGGAATAGTATTTAATATAAATTTGAATATTTTTTTCATTTATTTTGGATGCAAATTTGTATAAACTTTATAATGTATAATGATTTCTAAACTCCTTTTCTTCATCACTTACAATTCCCAAAGCATCATAAATGTATTTGAAAGTCGATAAAATTTCTGGTTTTCCGTCTATTAAAGCTACATCATGTTCAAAATGCGCACTTGGTTTTCCGTCGGCAGTTAGAATGGTCCAACCATCTTTTAGTTGTTTTATGTTTTTTGTTCCCATGTTTATCATTGGTTCAATAGCAACAACCATGCCTTCCACAAATATTTTTCCTCGACCACGTTTTCCGTAATTTGGCATTTCTGGATCTTCGTGCATTTTTCTTCCTAATCCGTGACCAACAAGTTCGCGAACGACACCGTATCCATGACCTTCACAATATTTTTGAATTGCACTTCCAACATCTTCAACTCTATTTCCTGCACGAAATTCTCTTATTCCAACATACAAACTTTCTTTGGTAACTTGAAGTAGTTTTTTTACTTCAGGAGCAACTTCACCAATTTCGAAACTATACGCATGGTCACCATAAAATTCATTCATCAAAACACCACAATCTACTGAAATTACATCACCTTCTTCCAAAGGTTTTGAATTCGGAATTCCATGAACAACTTGAGCATTTGGACTCATACACAACGAATTTGGAAATCCATAAAGACCTAAAAATCCTGGAACGCCACCATTATCTCTAATGAATTCTTCAGCTAATTTGTCTAATTGTAAAGTAGTTACACCTGGTTTAATCACTTTTGCAATTTCGCCCAATGTTTTAGAAACTAATAATGCACTTTCACGCATTAACTCAATCTCTTCTCTTGTTTTTGGAATAATCATTTTTCTAAATTTCAGTCTGCAAAAATACAATATTCTTGCGATAAAAAATAGCTATATTTACAATATGAGTTTTATCATATTTTTTCAAAAATTCCGATTTTAACTTTGCATAAAATTTATTAGGTATGAGTAAATATGTTACTGCAGCAGAAGCTGTAAAAGTCGTAAAATCTGGAGATAGAGTCTATCTTCAAGCTGCCGCAGCAGCGCCAACTATATTAGCCAACGCACTAACCGAGAGAGCTTCAGAATTGAGAGATGTTGAAATTTGTCATCTTCATGTAGAAGGAGAAGCCCGCTATGCAAATCCTGAATTAGCAGAAAGTTTTCATGTAAATTCGTTTTTTATTGGAGCCAATGTTCGTCACACTTTAAAAGCAGGAAATGGTTCTTATACACCAGTTTTCTTAAGTGAACTACCTCATTTGTTTCGTAAAAATGTTTTGCCATTAGATGTTGCGTTTATTCACGTTTCGCCACCAGACAGACATGGTTATTGTTCGCTAGGAGTTTCTGTAGAAGCTACTGTTGCTGCCATTGAAAACGCTAAAATTGTAATTGCGCAAGTAAATCCGCAAATGCCAAGAACTTTTGGTGATGGAATTCTTCATGTGTCTGAAATTGATTATTTGGTAGAGGTTGATGTGCCAATTTATGGTCATGATCCAGTTCCATTTTCAATAGAAGAAGAAAAAATAGGTTCTTTCGTTGCTTCATTAATCGAAGATAAAAGTACGCTTCAAATGGGAATTGGTTCTATTCCAAATGCAGCTTTAAGCAAATTAACTAATCACAAAGATTTAGGTTTACATACCGAAATGTTTTCTGATGGAGTTATTGATTTAATTGAAAATGATGTTATCAATTGTAATTATAAAGGAACATTGCGCGGCAGAGTTTTGGCAACATTTTTAATGGGTTCAAGACGATTGTATGATTTTGTTAATGATAATCCATTCATCGAAATGAAGGAATCATCAATGGTAAACGATACAGCGAGAATTAGAAAAAATCCAAAAATGGTTTCTATAAATTCAGCTATTGAAGTTGATGTAACTGGTCAAGTTTGTGCCGATTCTATTGGTGCAAAAATGTTTTCTGGCGTTGGAGGACAAATGGATTTTATTCGCGGAGCAACTTTAAGTCAAGGTGGAAAAGCGATTATCGCATTGCCATCAATCACTAAAAAAGGTGAAAGTAGAATTGTTCCTTATTTAAAACAAGGTGCTGGAGTTGTGACTACTCGTTCTCACGTTCATTATATAATTACTGAAAACGGAATTGCCGATTTATATGGTAAAACGCTTCGTCAACGTGTGTCAGAAATGGTAAAAATTGCACATCCAAATCATCAAGAAAGTATTGATAGACAGTATTATGAAATGCTAAATAATATTTAGTTTTCAATTGCCTCGAGTTTAAGCTCGAGGCAATTGAATTATTAATCAGGATTGGCCATGATTTTAAATAATTCGGCATTCGAAATTAAATAACGATTTTCCAAACTCAATTCAGACAATTTTGAGCTAACTAAGTTATTTTCTCTGGAATTGATTAGGAAAATAGAACTTTCACCAAACGAAAACAAACGTTCTTCAGAGCTCAACATGATGTTGTAATCTTTTACCAAATCTGAAATTAGTTTGCGTTGTCTTTCTAGCGAATTGATTTCGGTTTGTTGTGCGTTTATTTTATTTTTTAGTTGAACGCGTTCTAAATCTAAAGAATATTGGGTGTCTTGAATTTTGAATTTTGCCAATTGCAATCCGCCGCGTTCTTTTCTTAAAAAAATAGGAAAACTAAAATTCATACCTACTTTGTAATTATTAAAATTAGTGTTGTTAAAATAATTCGGTTCTGATAAATAGTGATACCCTAAATCAATTTTTGGCAACAAACTGTTGGCTTTTAGTTTACGTTCTACTTCTAAAATATCCAATTTACTTTGTAATGAATTAATTTTCGGATGGTTTTCTATCGAAATGTTTTCTACTAAAAGTTCGTTAGTTTTTAAAGTTTCTTTTATTGTATTTTCAAGTTTTATCTCTGGAATAATTGTGTCTTGTAATTCCAAAGGGACATTATTTTCTAACCATAAAAAGTTAGATAATTCTAGTTTGGCTTTGGCGAGTTTTAACTGTGAATCTTCTAAATTCAATTTTCTGTTTCTTACAATAATTCCAGCTTCAACACTATCTATTGCTGGTTTGTCACCATTTTTTATTAAACTTGCAATTCCATTAAAACGTATTTCGGCATTCTTTAAATACTCGATATATAGTTGTACTTCGCTGTAATTTCTTTTCCAATTAAAATAGGCAACCGAGGCATTGTATAAAACTTCAATAGCTTGTAATTTTCGTTCAGCTTGACTTAATTGGATTTGGATTTTGGCTTTTCGCAAATCTGCCATTCTTTGGTTAATCAAGAATCCTTGACCTAATGGAATTGTAATGCCAAGAGAAGTCAATCCTTGATTTGGAAGAGTATTCTGCGGATTTAAATAAACGCCTTCACTGTTATCAAAACCAGCTTTAACCTCAATACCATACCAAGTTGGAATTTTGAAACTACTGTTTAAAAGTGAATAATATTGGCTGTCTTTAAATTGTTTTTTGTCAAAATCGACTTCTATTTTTGGATCAAATCCACCGCGTGCCATCATCAAATTGGCTTGAGCACTATTGACTTCAAGATTGGCACTTTTTACCATTGGATGGTATTTTTTTACGTAACCCAAATACTCATTGTAAGTGAGTTCTTGAAGATTTTTATCTTGACCAAAAACAAAGCTACAGAAAAACAGAAAGAATATAATTTGAACTTGTTTCATATGTAAATATTATTTTTTTTGGTGCATATGTATCGCTATTTTCATTGGTGTTTGCAAGCAAACGAGTTTGTTTGTGGCGATTTCATTACTTTTTCTCTTTTGATGTTTCACCTTTTGGTTGGTAATAGTTCGGAGGAAAACCATTTAATGTTCGCCATAGTTCAAACCAAATAGGAACATTGTCTAACAAAGCCAATGTTTGAGCACCTGAGCCAATACTAACTTGCTTTGGCCAAGCGTCTTCTTTTTCATCAGGTGCAATTAAAACTCTGAATTTTCCGTTTGGAGATATAAAATTTTCAATTGCAACAATCTTTCCGCCGAATGTTCCATAGCTCATATTTGGCCAACCCGAGAACACAATTGTAGGCCAACCATCAAACCAAATTCTAACTTTTTCACCTTTGTGAATTAAAGGTAAATCGGTTGGTGATACATAAGTTTCTACGGCAATATCATATTTAGCAGGCATGATGCTTACAATTTGAGTTCCTTCTTTAATAGTTTCACCAATTCCCGATTGAATAGCACGGTTTACATAACCATCTTGTGGCGCTTTTATGTAGTACATTCCGTTTCGAATTTGATAATTTACATATTGATTTTGTAATTTATTGACTTGAGCTTCGGTATCATATTGGCTGCTTAAAGCCGTGAATTGATCACTTTGTGCTTTTGATGATTTTTCTGCATATTCTGCACTGATTCTATTTACTTCAACTTTGGCGTTTATCAATTCGTTTTTGCTTGCCAATAGTTTGTTTTCTTGCGTGATGATTTTGGCTTCAACTTCTTGCAATTTCAATCTTTTTTCCTCTACATCGGTTAGCGGTTTTAAACCTTCTTTATTTAATGTTACCGAACGATTGAATTGTGTGTTGGCGATTTTTATTTGTGTTTTTACCGCTTCTAAATCCATACTATCGCTTTTCACTTTTAAAACTCCTTGGCGAATTTTGTTTTGTGCTTGTTGTAATTTTAAAATTCTTTCGTTTTCAATGGCATTGATTTGAGCCGAAAGTGAAGTTACTTTTCCGCCATATGATTGTCCAGCCATTTTTTTAGCATCAACTTGACTTTTAGTATTTTGAACTAAATTTGGATCAAAATAATCTTCTTTAATTTCGGAAATAAATAAAATGGTATCACCTTTTTTTACAAAATCTCCTTCTTGTACGTACCATTTTTCTATTCTACCAGCAATTGCAGATTGAATAGTTTGTGGTCTTTGATTTGGTTTTAGTGTAGTAACAGCACCTGAACCAGATATGTTTTGCGTCCATGGAAGAAATAATATTACAACTCCAATTATGGAAACATATAGAATTATTTTGTTCAATATTTTGTAATGTGGTCTATTAGCAAGACTTTTTACAGTACTATATTGATCAATATTTTCGGTGATAGGATTTTTTTTAGAAATATTTAGCATGGCAATTATTTTTTAGTGTCAGCAATTATTTTTCCGTCTTTCATTTTTATTTTTCTATTGCATTTTTGTTTCCAATACTCATTTTTTGAAGAAACAATTACTGTCCATTTGTTTTTTGCATCTGTAATAAAATTGATTATTTCTTTTGTTGCTTTTTCGTCCATTTTGTCTAAAGGGTCTTCGTAAAATAATATTTTTGGTTTATTTACAATACTTCTAGCTAAAAGAATTTTTTGAGCATTGGAAGAAGATAACTGTCTACCATCTGGAAAAATTTTAGTTTCCAATCCGTTTGGTAATGTTTTGACGAACGTTCCTAATTTTACACTTTCAATTGCCCATTTTATGTCTTCATGAGATACTAATGGATTGTTGAAAGTAATGTTTTCCATAATAGTACCTTCAAATGGTGTTTCACCACTTGTTATGGTTCCAATTTGTGAACGATATTGTGCCAAATCAATTTTACGGTAGGTATCATCATTTATAAAAAAGGAGCCAGATGTTGGTTGCATTCCTCCTGATAATATTCGTATAAGAGTAGTTTTACCCGATCCATTATCGCCTTCAAGGTAAATTTTTTCTGTTTGATCAATTTTTAAATTAATTTTGTCCAAAACATCATCCATAGAATCTGGAAACTTGAATCTAAGATTTTCTGCCTCTAGGGTAATATTAGTAAAACAATAATCTTGATTCTTTGTTTGTGGTTCTTCGATATTCAAATCTACAATTTGACCAATTTTTTCAACAGAAGTCAATACATCATATAGACTTTCTAACCCTACAATTAGTTTTTCAACAGAATTTAATACCAATAAAATTATAATTTCAGCAGCAACGAATTGTCCAATATTCATCTTTTGATTTAAAACTAAATAACCACCGATAAACAATAAACTAGCAGTAATAATTACTTTAAAAACAATTAGTTGTGAAAATTGTCTTTTGATTACTTTGAAATGCTTTTCTCGATAATTTAAATATTCATCTACTAAAATATTGTTTTTGTTTAAAGCAAAATCAAAGTTGTCTTGTTTTCTAAAACTGAAATTATTTCTAGCAATTTCTTGAAGCCAACTTGCTACTTTATACTTGTATTTTGATTCTTTCATACTTGAAGAAAGTCCAGAATTGTATGAGAATTTAAAAATAGAATAAAGTAGTATTATCAACAAAATTCCGAAGAAAATAAAGAAAGGATGGTATAATGACAACAGAATTATTCCGAATAGAATTTGTAATAGAGCGGTTGAGAAATCAATTAGTAATTTTGAAGTTCCTTTTTGAATAGAAATAGTATCGAAAAAGCGATTGGCTAATTCTGGAGGATATTGATTATAGAGTTCTTCAAATTTAATTTTTGGCAAACGATAACTAAATTCGAAAGAGGAACGTACAAATATTTTTTGTTGTAAGTTTTCTGTAATTCTTAGTTGCATTAAGGACAAAATTCCAACTAAGGCTACACCAATTACCACAATTACCACAAGAACAATCCATGACACACTTACCTGTCCTGCTTGAATTAAGTTTATAATAGCTTGAATCCCTAAGGGTAATGATAAACTTACTAATCCTGCAAAAATAGCATAGAAAACTATTTGAGAAATATCTCTTCTGTCTAGTTTAAGTAAATTAAAATAACGTTTTAAAGGTGATTGATCCATAATTATCTTAATGTGTTTTCAATTAAATTAATGTAAAAATCTGTAGGAGAAACTGTTTCGTTACAATTAGTAATCGTTTTTAAATGATCTTTTAAAAAGTGTTGATGCAAGGCACCTTCTACAATAGACGAAGCTAAACTTTTTGCAAAAGCATAGTCTGGATTTACTTCATTAATCATTTCTATTATTCTATTGATTACTCTTTTGTAAACAAGAAAAAAGCCGATTTTATTCTCTTCATCCACTTCTTTAGTAAGCAATGTTTTGGTGAATTCTTGAATGATTATTTTGTTTAATATTGCTTCATTAATATGCAAAGTTGTGGAATCATCTTCAACCTTTTCGGTAACAATGGTGATGCCTTTTTTCAATCGTTCCATAGGATTTGAAACATTGGTTGTAGCAAATGCTAATTTATATTCTATCCAACCCCAATACCATGATGAAAGATACAACATCAGTTTATGTTTGCTTTCAAAATAGCGATAAATAGAGCTTTCATTTGAGTTTATTTTTTCGCCCAATTTTTTGAAAGTAAAGTTTTCAAATCCGATTTCGTCAATTAGTAGAATACTTTGTTCGATAATTTTTTTGCCCAATTCAGAAGTCTCTGGATTTTTCACGTAGAGTTTATCGTTTACTGAAATGATGATATTAGATAATATATTTTGCATTTTATTAATTTTGTTTTGTTGCGTTTTTTGGTACTGTTTTCATTTGGATTACATCTACTAAAAATGCAAATGCCATTGAGAAATAAATATATCCTTTAGGTATTTCAAACTGGAAGCCTTCTGCAATAAGTGAAACACCAATCATCATTAAAAAACAAAGTGCTAAAACTTTAAACGAAGGATGTTTAGAAATAAATTCACTAATTGGTTTTGATGCAAATAGCATAATTATAACGGTTACAATTACAGCGGTATACATGACCCAAAGTTCATCAACCATCCCAACAGCAGTGATAATTGAATCAATAGAAAATACTAAATCTAATAGTATTACTTCGCCTAAAAGTTTCCCAAAACTTCCTTTTTTTGGAAGTTCGGCTTCATGTGAATTAGCAATTTCTGTTTTATGATAAATCTCTTTGGTACTTTTGTATATTAAAAACAAACCACCCAAAATCAAAATAATACCTTTTCCAGTGAAGTCGATTTCGTACAATGAAAATAATGTTTTATCTAATTTTAATATCCATGAAATAAACGCAAGTAAGGCTAAACGCATTACCATAGCCAAACCAATTCCCCAAAAGCGCAATTTGTTTCTTTGACTTTCTGGTAGTTTATCGGCAAGAATAGAAATGAAAATGATGTTGTCTATTCCGAGGATTACTTCGAGAGCAATTAATGAAATTAAAGGTATTAAAGCGTCTATCATATTACAATTTTTAATTTAATTATGTGCAAATATAATAGTAATACTATCAATATTGAAATTTTAACTTTTATTTATAACATTTGGCATAAAAAAAGAGACTCAAAAAATGAATCTCTTAATTAAAACAAGGTTTGTTTTTTTTATTTTATAGCAACGAATGCTGTGTCATAACTGCTGGTTTTTCTATTCCCATTAATTCTAAAATAGTAGGTGCGATGTCTCCTAAAACTCCATCATGTATTGTTTTCAAATCTTTATCAATTAAAATAATTGGCACCGGATTCGTTGTATGAGCTGTATTTGGAGAACCATCTGGATTTATCATAGTTTCACAATTTCCGTGGTCTGCAATGATTATAGTGGTGTAATTGTTTTCTAAAGCAGTTTCAACTACATCTTTTACGCAAACATCAACTGCTTCACAAGCTTTTATTGCGGCTTCCATTATGCCAGTATGTCCAACCATATCGCCATTAGCAAAATTTAAACATACAAAATCAACTTCACCTTTTTTAAGTTCCTGGATTAATGCATCTTTTAGTTCGAAAGCACTCATTTCTGGTTGCAAATCGTAGGTGGCAACTTTTGGTGAACTTCTTAAAATTCTAGTTTCGCCAACAAATGGAATCTCTCTTCCGCCTGAAAAGAAGAAGGTTACGTGTGGATATTTTTCAGTTTCTGCAATACGTATTTGAGTTCTGCCTGCTTTTTCTAAAACTTCTCCAAGTGTTTCTGTCAAATTATCTTTGTCATAAATCACATGTACATTTTTATAGGTATCATCATAATTGGTCATTGTAACATAGTACAAATTCAATTTATGCATATTTTGTTCATGGAAATCTTCTTGAGAAAGTACTTCGGTTAACTCTCGACCTCTATCGGTTCTGAAGTTGAAGAAAATTACAACATCATCATTTTGAATGGTAGCAATTGGTTTGTCATCGCTGTCAACCATTACAATTGGGTCAATAAACTCATCAGTAATATTATTTTTATAACTTTCTAAAACGCTCAAAACAGCATCTGTTGAATGTTTTCCAGTTCCGTTAACTAATAAATCGTAGGCAAGTTTTACTCTTTCCCAACGTTTGTCTCTGTCCATCGCATAATATCTTCCTACAACAGAAGCTAGTTTTGCTTTGGTATTGTAAATATAATTATTCAAGTCTTCAAGATACAAAGAACCCGATTTTGGGTCAACATCACGACCATCGGTGAAAGCGTGAACGTAGACTTTATCTAATCCATATTCTTGTGATGCATCAATTAATCCGCGCAAGTGTGAAGTATGCGAATGCACTCCACCATCAGATAGTAATCCTAATAAATGAACAGCTTTGTTGTTCTCTTTAGCATATTGCAATGCAGAAACTAATTCTGGTTCGTTGTGTAATGTTTTATTTTCAACAGCTAAGTTTATTTTTACCAAATCTTGATATACAATTCGTCCTGCGCCAAGATTCATGTGGCCAACTTCAGAATTTCCCATTTGACCTTCTGGTAAGCCAACGTTTAATCCATCAGTTCTAAGTTGTGCGTTTGGATATTTTGTATACAAACTGTTTATAAAAGGCACATTAGCGTTATCTATTGCCGATACTTTTGGGTCTGGAGATTTTCCCCAACCGTCAAGAATCATCAGTATTACTTTTTTGTTCATTGTGATAGTATTTTACACAAAGATAAGCATTTGCAATACCTGAAATGAAAAGTTGGAGGTAAATTTATTTGAAAAATAACGAAAACGATTTAGTGTTTTCAGAAGAAATTATTTTTTAGAAAACCAGTTTTTGGTTGAATTGTAATCGATAAAATAACGAATACTTATCGATAAGATATGATCTAATTTTTCGTGATTTAAAAGGTTGTCTGTATTTTTAGTTATACTATGGCTAAAATCTGTTCCATAGTCACTCAAAAATGAGTTGTTTCTGTATAGTATAGATATTTGACTTCCAGGAGCAAACCACCAAGTGTAGGAAAGGTCTAAATTCCATGTTGCAAAGTTTTCGTCGTTATTACCAATATATGTTGGATTGGATAATAAACTACCATTATTTTGAAGTAAATAATAGTCGTGATTAGTAACATATGACCAATATTTTCTTACAACAAGGTTAATATTCATAACATTGTTAAGAGAGTATTTTCCTGAAATTGAATTGCTATAGGAAATGATGTTTCTGTTTGCAAAAACAGTTTTTATTCCGTCAGATTCTATGAATCCTTTGTCGTTGTTTTGTCTTTCAAAGTTAAACTCGTAAACAAATGCTAGTTTGTCAGAAAAACGATACCTTGGACTAAATAGTATGCCATAGTAATTTCTTCCTTTTTCATTAAAGAAACTCATTGACGGCCTGAAGTCAATAGCAAATTTCTTTGCATAATTGGTTGAAATAAAAATATTACCACCAAACCTTTGAGGGGTTGTAACATATTTTCTTTGGTCTGTTGAACGAGGTGTATAAAAATCATATACTTCAGTTGGTCTGCCATTGAAGCCAAATCCAAAGTAGTTATTTTTTTTACTTACCGAATTGTAATTTAAATTAATACTATGCTCTTGAATTCTGCCAGTTCTATTGTCAAATTCTGTATAATAATTGATGTTGGTATTAAAAGAATTAAATTTTTTAGATGGATTCAAAATTCTGTAACTGGCATTTCCGTAATAGGCATGATAATGATTTTGAAAATTTATTCCTAAATCATTTGGGTCATAATTGTCTGAAACATATTGTCCTCCAAATCCATATCTGTATTTTCCGCTTGTGTCACCAAAATATAAATCTGTATTAAAACCTTTTCTGTCCTTATTGTCTGCATATTCATTAATATAGCTATACTTGAATCCACCATTTAAATTATATGTGTTTTTTTTGGTATTTAAATCCCAAACTAATGCAGAAACATTGGCATCTTTATATTCTTTATCACGAGTCACATTTGTGTTTATGAAGCCTATAGAAGAGTTTTTTCTAAAACGTTGATCTAAAACTAATACATTAAAATTTGCAAGTGGTTCGATTAGCTCTCTTCGAGTATTTCCATTTGTACTATTAGATATTTCGGCATAAGTTTTCTCTGTTACAGCATTTAGAATTCCAATACCTAATCCGCCTTTAGTTCTTCCAGAAACTTTTAATGCGTTTAAAAGATTAACTTTTCCCGGATATTCAATTACTTCTTCGTTAGTATCTAATTTAGTATTTAAATCGCTTCTTTTTAATGATGGTCTTCCTCCAATTCTTCTAGAGTAGAATATGTTACCTTTGTTAAATAGATCAGTTCCTTCGGTAAAAAAAGGTCTGTTTTCATTGAATTGTTGTTCAAAAGGACCAAGATTTAATATTACTCTATCAAAGGCAGCTTGTCCAAAATCGGGTACTAAAATTGCATCTAATGTAAATGCATCATTGATACCATATTTGATATCTAATCCACCTTTAAATTCACCTTTAGCTTTAGTATAATCATTAGCGTTTAAATATTGCGAAATATAAGGAATCAGAAAAAGTCTTGTTGGAGTTTTAATGTTTTCAATTCCTTCAAGAATTCCAGCTTGATTACTTTCAGAGGAAATCTTGTTGTCTATTAAATTCCAAGTATACTGAAAACGGTCTCTGAAGATTTCTCTATAAAAATTTAAACCCCAAGTTTGTTTTTTCTCTGATGAAAATCGTATCGCTGCATAAGGTATTTTCATTTCTACAACCCATCCAAAGTCTTTAATTTCAACATGGCTGTTCCAAATTGCGTCCCATGATGAATCTTCACCTTGTCCATCAGTATATAAAACATCTTGCTGAACTCCTGCTGCACTTACAAAAAATCGAAATTCTTGTTGACCATCATTATAACCATTAATAAAAACTCCAAAATGATCAGCAGAAACAAAATTATCCCTTGTAGTTAGTTCTTTTCTAATCTTACTAGGTTCATTGTCATATAAAGTTGCAGCTATGTAGATCGCGTCATTATTGTAAACAACTTTAACTTCTGTTTTTCTTTCTTTTTGCTCAGGTTTCCCATTATCAGGAGCCAACATTACAAAGTCAGTTGCAATTGGAGTTGTTTTCCAAATTGGTTCATCAAATTTACCGTCTATGCTTATTTTTTCTTCACTAAAATTTGTTTGCAAAGTCTTTTTTTGAACTTGCGAGAAGCTCAAAAAAGTTGCTAGTATACATATAAAGGAAAAAGTAAACTTTTCTTTAAACATTATATTCTTGTTAATTAGGCAAATATAAATCTTTATAATTATTACGCAATACTAATTGTAATAGAATTCTTATCTAATTAAATATTAATTTTGAAAAATTTATAAATAAAAGAAAAATACTACAAATTATTATTAAAATATTTTTTAATCGTTAAAAAATGCATTTAATCGGTATTTTTTGTCAAATTAATTTGATAATAGAAATTAGGTTTAGTATGTTTGCTTTTTAAATAACCTACTTAAGAATGAATTTTATTACTGTTTTTTACACAGCATTGTTTGTTGTTGTTTCTTTTTTATCGCCCCATAAAAAAGAAATTGCACCCAAAAAATATGCGAAAATTTCTAGAGTCAATAAAGTTACTAGTGTCTATAATTCTTTAGAAACTAATAATTTTAAGTTGCCAAATTTAGAAAGTTTTTCTAGGGCTTTTGAAGGATATCAACTTTTGAAAAATAAAGGAATGATCAAAAAAGATATCTTGACTATTATTGACTTTAGCCTGAGTTCAAAGGAAAAGAGATTGTGGATTATTGATATGAATACTCATGAAATTTTACTAAATACTTTAGTAGCGCATGGTAAGAATTCAGGAAATGATTATGCTAGCAAATTTTCAAATAAGAATGAATCTTACAGAAGTAGTTTAGGTTTTTTTTCAACTGGAGAAGTTTATAGAGGAAAACACGGCTTGTCTTTAAAATTAGATGGTTTAGAAAAAGGAATAAATGACAATGCTAGAAAAAGAGCTGTAGTAATTCATGGCGCAGATTATGTGTCTAAAACTTTTATTAGAAATCACAAAAGGTTGGGTAGAAGCCAAGGTTGTCCAGCAGTTCCTATTGAATTGAGTAAAAAAATTATTCAGACAATAAAGAACAAATCGTGTCTGTTTATTTATCATCCTTCTAGAAGTTATGTAAACAATTCTAAATTAATATCTTAATTTGGAGTACAAATTAGCATCAAGACAATAAATATCCTCTCTAAAATTTAAAATTCCATCTGTTTCCCATGCAGTCCAATATAGTTGATGAATAAACACATCTTCATCAATTTTAATAACAATGGTTTTTAATTCTGGTTTCGGAAGGTTTTTCTTTTCAATTACAAAATTTGGGTTTTTAGCCAGTATTTTAGCATTGATTTTGTCAATTTCTTTTTGTTTAGCTTTTTGTAGTTTATAGTAATATTTAATATCTGTAGTGTCTTTAATTCTTTTTAACGACCATTTTGTAGTGTCATTTATTATGTAACTTGCCATTTCTAATGGTTTCTCTAAACGTACACATCCAGAACTTAAAGAACGATATGAGAAAGCAAAGTAATCTCTATGGTTAGTATCGTGAAGATAAACAGAATATCTATTTGGGAAATTAATTTTCATTGATCCAAGTGAATTGTTTCTTCCAGGATCTTGAACATATTTATATTTGTTTGCGTCTTCTTTTTTCCAAGACCAAGGACTTACTTCATTATTTTTTCTGTCAAAAATTTTCAATCCTTTTTTTCTAAAAACACCTCTGTCTTTTTCTGCTTCGGGATAAATATCTTCTTTTAGAATTGTTGGAGGAACTGTCCAATTAGGGTTTAAATTGATATTAGATATTTTAGATTCTAAAATTGGTGTTGGGCGAGTGTCTTTTCCAACTACAATTCTTTGCGTTTGTGTAGTGTCATTTTCTTTTACGGCAACAATACTATAATCTGGAATATTTATCAAGAGATAATGATTTCCAAAATCGTGAGCAAACCATCTCCAACGCTCCATATTTACAACGACTTGTTCTATTCTTTGATTTCTAGAATAATTTAGAGCATCAATAGTGCTTCTTCCAATTACAGCATCTGGTCTTAGCCCATGTCTAGCTTGAAATATTTTTACAGCTTCTTGTGTTTTTTTATCATAAACAGTTGACAAAACAGTGTCTTTTTCAACCATATCTCCCCAATACATTAATCTTTTCTTGACGATAGGCACGTATTTGTTTTTTTTATTAGGCACAATTCTTTCCCTAAGATCAATCAATTCATAGGTTGTTTCCTCTGGAAATTGTTGTAATAATTTTAAACAGTTTTTTAGTTTTTTATAAATGATGTGATTGGGTTTACAGTTTTCAATGGCTTTACTGAAGTTATTGTTGTCAATACAATCATAAAGTATCTCATTTATATTTACTTTTTTTTCTTCTAAATCCCAATCTTTATACAGTTTTTTCGGATTTAACTTTCCTTTACTGATGTGATTTACATAAAGTTGTGTGCTAGAAGTTAGAAGTAAATCATATTTTACAATTGTGGAATCTGGAAGGTCTTCAAATTTAGTTTCAAATGATTTTAAAGTTTCATAGTTATAGTCTTTTGATTCTAATCCTTCATTTTTGGCTTTGCTAATTTCATTAATAATGAAATCTCTGTGTTCTTTTGTGTTCCAAGCGGTTTCGTAGTTGAATTTTTTATAAAAAGCTTTAAAATCTTCGTCTTTAGAAGTATTAATTAAAGTGGAGTCAATTTTAATTCTATCATCTCCAAAAAAAGAAAAGTCAATAAAAGAGGCCTCTGCAGAAGATTCGTTTGAAATGTTTCTTTTGCAACTTGAAAAAACGATAAGTAGAATTAAGATGTAAAATTTATTCATAGGCATTAGCCAATTTCTTTTTTCATATTATAATGGATTCCAATATCGGCAATAGAAAATGGCTCTCCAATTTTAATGTAACCCAATTTTTCATAAAACGGAACAGCACTTTCACGAGCATTAAACCAGATTAATTTTCCAAACTGACTTTTTATATATACTTCAGCATGTTTTATTAGTTCATCACCAAAGCCTTTCCTTTGAAAATCCTCTAGAATAGCCATTCCTCTTATTTGAAATTGATTTTCAGAATTAAATATAACATTATTATTTTTAAAAACAGAAAGTACTCCTATTATATTTTTGTCAATAAATAATCCAAAATGAGTTGTTGTTTCTAAATCATCTCCATCAAATTGACAACTTTCAATTGGTTTTCCTTCTCTTAAAATAGGATGACGAACCAAAAAAGTGTCTCTTGAGCTGATTTTTTTAATCTCTTTCATAAAAAATTTCAATGCAAATTAAATGATAACAAATTAATAATAAAACTTTTAGACCAGCTTAGATTTGTAAAATTTTTTCTACACAAAAATTTTTCAAAAAAAATTTGCATCAAAACAAACAAATGCTATATATTTGCACTCACAAAATAGGAACATCATATTCTGTTTTTGTAATGCGGAAGTAGCTCAGTTGGTAGAGCTCCAGCCTTCCAAGCTGGTTGTCGCGAGTTCGAGCCTCGTCTTCCGCTCTGTAAAACCTCTAATTAACGTTAGAGGTTTTTTTTATTCTTTTAATTTCCTAAAATAGCCAAATCTGTTTCAGGATTTATTTCTTCAGGAACTTGGTTTTGCCTAAATAATCTAGCAGTTAAATTCCCTTTCAATAGTATTTTTTCACCTTTAACATCAAGCCAACTACCTTCTCTTAATCCTAAGACTGGAGTTGTGTTGAAAGCATGAAATTCTTTTATACGTGTTTCACGAGTTTCACCCATGTGCTTGCTTTGTAAATTTGGATCTAAATAATGTGGATTTAAATTAAATGGAATAGCTCCTAATGTTTTAAAGCTTGGCGGATAAATTATAGGCATATCATTAGTAGTTTGCATCGATATTCCTGTTATGTTACTACCAGCACTTGAGCCTAAATAAGGTGTTCCGCTTTCAATAACATTTGATAGTGTTTTCATAACATCATTTTCATATAATTGCGTTACCAAGAGGAATGTATTTCCGCCGCCAGTAAAAATTCCTTGAGCATTTTCAAGAGCTTCTATTGGATTTTTGAAAGTATGTAATCCTATAATTTTCTTATTTATTTTTGAAAAGTCAATCGCAACTCTTTCTGTATATTCATCATGTGTCATGCCACCAGGACGAGCATAAGGTATGAAAATGATTGTATCACAATTTTTAAAATGATTTTCTAAAGTTGGGAGTAAATAGTCTAGATATTCTCCTCCATGAAGCGTTGAAGTACTTGCAATAATTAGGCTTTTCATAGTATTTTATTGTATTAACTTAAGTTTATTGTTGGATTAGGTTCTTTAAAAAAGAATAATTTTCCTCAAATTTACAAATTAATAATTAACATAAATTTACAATAGTGTTGGCTAATTTTTTGGATGACTTTAAAATACTTTTACCCAAGAATTTAACGTTAAATAATAGTTTTGTCGAAAATAAGAATACTGTTTCTCTTTTTGTTAATGATGCAATTGTCAAATGGGCAAGTTACTCCTGCGTCTAAAAAAATCAATGGAAAAGTTACAGCAGATTATAATGATTTAGAAAGTATTTACATTGTTAATTTGAAGACAGAAAAATCAACTTTAACAGAACGCGGCGGTTATTTTTCAATTAATGCAAGTGTTGGTGATACTTTAATGTTTACTGCTGTTCAGTTTAAAAGTGTGAAAATTGCTTTGAAAGAAGAGGATTTCAATAAAGAGCTCTTATTTGTTAAAATGGAAACTTTTATTAGAGTTTTAGATGAAGTTAAGATCAATGAATATAAAGATATCAATGCAGTTTCGCTTGGTATAATTTCTTCTAAAACTAAACATTATACTCCAGCAGAAAGAAAATTGCATGAAGCCACAACAGGTTCAGGATTAGTTCCGCTGAATCCAATATTGAATGCTATAACAGGAAGAACCAAACAACTTAAAAAGGAAGTTGAAGTGGAGAAAAAAGAGACAATGTTATCAAAAATTGAAAATTTGTATGAAGCAGAATATTTTACAGAAACGCTAAAGATTCCTAAAGATTTTGTCAAAGGATTTCAATATTATATAGTTGAAGATGCTAAATTTGTAGAAGCATTAAAAGCAAAAAATAAAACAATGGCTACTTTTATTATGAATGAATTAGCCGTTACCTATAAAGAATTGATAGCTGTGAAACCATAATTTCTGCTTATGAGAAATAAATTACTAATTGTATTTTTTTTATTTTCATTAGTTTCTTTTTCGCAAAAAGAAAGGGTTAAAATATTGAGAGCCTTAGTTGTTTCTGATTCAATTCCAGTAGAAAGAGTAACTGTTACCAATATTACTGCCGAAACAGTTGTAATTACAGACGATTTAGGACAGTTTACCATTTTTGCAAAAGAAGACGATGTTATTATGATTACTGGTGTAGCTTTTGAAACTAAACAAATTGTTGTGAAATCTTCCGATTTTGAAGAAATGATTTTGAAAATTCATATTACAGAAAAAGTAAATCAATTAGATGAAGTAAAAATTGGTCCATACAAACTTTCAGGTGATTTGGTTTATGATGCCAAGAGAATAAAGGTTAAACCTGCTTTTAAAGTTGAATTAGAACCGATTGATTGGTCAAATGTTGAAATTACTGGAGTGAAACCTAGAGCAGAAAATATGTTTATGCCACCTACAAGTAATGTAGCTTCTGTAGATTTGATTAAAGTTGGAAAATTAATTGCCGATTTATTCGGAAGCAGTTCAAAAAAGATTTATGATGAAAATAAAGTAGATTTGGAGGAGTTTCAAATCGAAATCAAGAAAAGATTTTCTGATGATTTTTTTGAAAAAACTTTAAAAATAGCCAAAGCAGATAAACTACTATTTATAGATTTTTGTTTTTCAGAGGAAATCAATGAAAAGCAACTTTTTGAAATTAGCAATTCATTATCTTTAATGGAGTTTATGATTGCAAAAAGTGAAGCATTCAGAAAAATAGAACGATAAAATCACTACTTTTGAATTATGATAAAAGCATTTAGAACTACTTTATTTTTGGTTTTATTTTTTGGTTTGTCTTCAATGGCAATCCATAAATTTTACGTATCTATATACCAAGTGAATTATGCTCCAAAAAAGAAAATGATTCAAATTACAAGCAGATTATTTATTGATGATGTAAACGATGCTTTGGAGAAAAAATTTAAAAAAAGAACCTATTTTGCTTTAGAAAACGAAACTCCTGAAGATGAGGTTTTCTTAAAAAAATACTTTGCAGAAAAGTTTATAATTAAAGTAAATGGAGTTTCTAAAGCTTTAAATTATCTAAGTAAAGATATTGATGGCAATGTTGTAATATGTTATTTCAGTGTAAAGGATTTGCCAAAAATTTCTTCAGTAGCGATTGAGAATAGTGCCTTGATGGAATTGAATGAGGAGCAACAAAATATTATTCAAGCCAATATCAATGGAGAAAAGCAAAGTTTGCTTCTTACTTCAGAAAACTTTAAAGGAATGTTAAAATAATTCCAATACCTTATAGTTATATCAAAAAAAGTTACTTTTATGCCTTAAATTATTTTAGGTATGAAATCGCTATTATCATCACGTTTGCGAAAGCAAACACCAATTAATAAAATGCGATACCATATGTTACCTCTAAAAAATAAAATATAAACATATGAGATTTAATTATGCTATTTTAAATGTTGGTTTATTGTTGTTCACAGTAGGTAGCTTTGCTCAAGAAGCACCAAAAGCAACTCCATCTTCTGAGAGAAATCCAGATAAATTCAAACAAATGTATGATTTATTGGCAACTCCCAATATGTACAGAACAGCATCTGGAGCACCAGGTCCAGAATATTATCAGCAACAAGCCGATTATAAAATCAATATTGAATTGGATGATAAAAATACCAAATTATATGGTGAAGAAACTATCACTTATACAAATAACGCTAAGGAATCATTAGATTATTTATGGTTACAATTGGATCAAAATCAACAATCTAGAAAATCGCTTTCGCCACTTGTAAACGGAGAAAAAACGGATCCTGCAATAGGAGTTCAAGGGTTTTCAAGAAAATACTTAGAAGAAAAATTTGATGGCGGTTTCAATATTGAATTTGTAAAAGATGCTACAGGTAAACCAATGCAATACACTATCAATCAAACGATGATGCGTATTGAATTACCAAAAGTTTTAAAGCATAAAGAGAAAATTACCTTTTCAATAAAATGGTGGTACAACATCAATAACTATTTGTTAGATGGCGGACGTTCAGGATACGAGCATTTCGATAAAGATGGGAATAACTTGTATATTCTAGCGCAGTTTTATCCAAGAATGGCAGTTTATAATGATGTAGAAGGATGGCAAAATCAACAATTTTGGGGTTCAGGAGAATTCACACTTCCTTTTGGAAATTTTGAAGTTAATATCACTGTTCCTGCAGACCACATAATGGAAGCAACTGGAACTTTGTTAAATAGGCAAGAAGTTTTTACAGCAGCACAACTTGCAAGATTAGCTATTGCAGAAAAAACTTTTGACAAACCCGTTGTTGTAGTTACTCAAGAAGAAGCTGAAGCAGCAGAGAAAGGTTTCTCCGACAAGAAAAAAACATGGAAATTTAAAGCTGAAAACGTTCGTGATTTTGGAATTGCTACTTCACGAAAATTCATTTACGATGCAATGGCTGTTAAATTAAATTCTAAAACGGCAATGGCAGTTTCGGTTTATCCAAAAGAAGGAAATCCGCTTTGGGGTGAATATTCTACCAAAGCTGTTGCGCATACCCTAAAAAGTTATTCTAATCACACATTTGATTATCCTTATCCAAAAGCGGTTTCTGTTCACGCACAAGACCAAGGAATGGAATATCCAATGATTTGTTGGAACTGGGGAAGACCAGATGCAGATGGTAAATATTCTGATAGAGTGAAAAACGGAATGATAAGTGTAATTGTGCATGAAGTTGGACATAATTACTTTCCAATGATTGTAAATTCTGATGAGCGTCAATGGACTTGGATGGATGAAGGTTTAAATTCTTTTATGGAATATATGGCTTTAATGGAATGGGATCCAAACTTTCCGGCAGATAGAGGTCCGGCAAAAAATATCGTTCCTTATATGAGCGGCGATCAAAAAGGTCTTGAACCAATTATGTCAAATTCTGAAAGTATTCGTCAATTTGGAAATAACGCTTACGGAAAACCTGCTGCTGGATTGAACATTCTTCGTGAAACAATTATGGGTAGAGAATTATTTGATTATGCTTTTAAAACTTACGCTAATAGATGGAAGTTTAAGCATCCAACACCAGAAGATTTCTTTAGAACTATGGAAGATGCTTCGGCGTTTGATTTAGATTGGTTTTGGAGAGGATGGTTTTATACAACCGATAATAATGACATCGGAATAAAAGAAGTTAAAAAATTCTTTGTTAGCAATGAACCAACTAAAGAAGTAGAAGAGTTCATGAAGAAAAGACGTCGTAGAAATTCAAATTCTGGACCAATGGTTTATATGGTTGCTGATGGAAGTGAAGATTACAAGCCAGAAATGAACAAACCTTTTCAAATTAAAGATTTTCAAGCTCTTGATGAGTATGTGAATAAAACTTTTTCTGCTGAAGAGAAAGCAAAATTGAAAGATCCAAAGTATTTCTATCAAGTAACTTTTGATAAACCAGGAGGATTAGTTATGCCAATTATTGTTGAATTAACTTTTGAAGATGGTACAACTGAAATTCAAAAATTCCCGGCTCAAATTTGGAGAATGAATGATAAAGAAGTAAGTAGAACTTTTGCAACACAAAAAGTAATTACTAAAATTGTTCTCGATCCAAAATTAGAAACTGCAGATGTTGATACAGCAAATAATACTTGGCCAAAAGCAGAAGTAAAATCTAAATTTGACTAAGAACTTTGTAACTTTGCAAATCAATAAAAAGAAAAGAATATGTTTGGAATAGGTGGAGGCGAATTAATTTTCATCATTTTTATAGCTCTTATGCTTTTTGGAACAGACAAAATACCAGAAGCAGCAAGAACCTTTGGAAAAGTTATGGCTAATTTAAAGCACGCCACGAATGAAATTAAAACTGAAATTCAAAAGAGTGCCGATGTTGAAGAAATAAATTCCTCTTTTAAGCAAGTGACCTCTTCTTTTACTGAAGAAGTAGATAAAGTAAAAGAAAGCGTTTCGGTTACTCCACCAGATTTTACTTCTAATACTTTAACTGATGCCACTTCGGGTATCAATGAAATTAAAGAAGATTTAGAAAGTCTAACCGGACCTATAAAAAGACAAAGGTAATGCTCGAAAAAATCATTGCGATAGACAAAGATTTATTGGTTTTCTTAAACGGATTAGGCTCCGAATTTTTTGATGGATTTTGGTTGACAATCACTGTACAAGAATATTGGACACCTTTTTTTCTTCTTGTTTTTTATTTTTTGGCAAAGAAAATAGGTTGGAAAAACTTTCTAATCGCATTGGTATTCATCGCATTGTTGATTTTAGTAAGCGATCAAACTTCCAATTTTTTTAAAAATCATTTTCAAAGATTGCGTCCTTGTAATGATTTAGATTTGAAAAACATCATTAGAATTGTGAAACCAAGTGATTCCTATAGTTTCTTTTCAGGTCATGCTACGAATTCAATGGCAACAACTGTTTTTGTATTTTTAATAATTAGAAGATATTACAAATATGCCTTGTTGCTATTCTTATTTCCGCTAATATTTGCATTCAGTAGAATTTATCTTGGACTACATTTTCCAACAGACATTCTAACAGGATACGCTTTTGGAGCTACTTTCGGATTTGTTTTCTATAAAATATATCAGAAGTATATTCTAAAGGATTAAAGCACTCTAGAAACAGTCAAACCATCACGAATAGGAAGTAAAACAGTTTCAACTCTTGCATCGTTATTAACTATTTGATTGTATTCCAAAAGTATTTTTGTGCTCATATCTTTCGGATTCAGTTCTTCCAAAACTTTTCCACTCCAAAGTACATTATCAGATAAAATAATTCCGCCTTTGTTCATCATTGGAACAATCATGTTGAAATAATTGATGTAGTTTTCTTTGTCAGCATCAATAAAAACCAAATCATATTTCTTATTTAACGTAGGAATAATTTCTAAAGCATCACCTAGATGTGCAAAGATTTGTCCTTTCCAAGGTGATAAATCAAAGTATTTTTGTTGTATAGACACCAATTCCTCTTTTACGTCTATTGTGTCTAATGTGCCTTCTTTTTGCATTCCTTCAGCTAAACATAATGCTGCATAACCAGTATAAGTTCCAATTTCTAGAATGTTTTTTGGATTAATGATTTTTGACAACATGCTCAAGACTCTTCCTTGAAAATGGCCACTCAACATTCTAGGCTGTAATATTTTTTGATGGGTTTCTTTAAATAGTTTTACCAACAATTCAGGTTCATTTTGTGAATGTTGCTCAACGTAATTTTCTAATTCTTCTGATATGAAATGCATGATGCTCTATTTTATGCAAAATTACAAATTACAATAGACAAATGACCAAATCAACAAATTGTTTTACCTTTGCACCATGATTGAGAAAAAAGACATTCGAACTATAACTAAAGAACAACTTCGTGAATTTTTTGTTGCCAATGGCGATAAAGCTTTTCGAGGAAATCAAGTTTATGAATGGCTTTGGAGCAAAGGAGCACATTCCTTTGAAGATATGACTAATGTTTCCAAAGAAACTCGGGCTATGCTTGAAGCAAATTTTGTAATCAATCATATCAAAGTGGATACGATGCAACGCAGTGAAGATGGAACAGTTAAAAATGCCGTCCGACTTCACGATGGTTTAATTGTAGAGTCGGTTTTAATTCCAACAAATACAAGAACTACAGCTTGTGTTTCTTCACAAGTTGGTTGTAGTTTGGATTGTAATTTTTGTGCGACTGCTCGATTAAAAAGAATGCGAAATCTTGAACCAGGTGAGATTTACGACCAAGTTCTAGCTATTGATAATGAAAGTAAAATTTATCATAACAGACCTCTTTCAAATATAGTTTTTATGGGAATGGGAGAGCCTTTGATGAATTATAACAATGTTATTAAAGCCATAGACATGATTACTTCTGATGAAGGTTTAGGAATGTCACCAAAGAGAATTACGGTTTCAACTTCAGGAATTCCTAAAATGATTAAGAAAATGGCTGATGACGAAGTGAAATTCAAATTGGCAGTTTCTTTACATTCAGCAATTGATGAGGTTCGCGCTCGAATTATGCCTTTTAGTAAGAATTTTCCATTAGCCGATTTACGAGAATCTTTAGAATATTGGTACAGAAAAACCAAAAGCAAAATCACCTACGAATATGTAGTTTGGAAAGGGATAAACGATAATAAAGAAGCAGTTGATGCTTTGGTAAAATTCTGTAAGTATGTTCCATGTAAGGTCAATCTTATCGAATATAATCCTATTGACGATGGCGAATTCCAACAAGCATCAGACGAAGCTATAAATCTTTACATCAAAGAGCTTTCTAAATATGATATAGTAGCCAAAGTCAGAAGAAGTCGTGGAAAAGATATTGATGCCGCTTGTGGTCAATTAGCCAACAAATCATAATTTTTTTATAAGCTTAACGCCATCTTTTGTGAAGTATTTTCAATTTAACTACCTTTGAAACCAATGAATATCACTTCGCAAATAAAACAACCTATTCTGCAAGAAATGGAACTTTTCGAAAAAAAGTTCTACGAGTCGATGTCTTCTAAAGTAGCGTTATTAAATAGAATCACCTATTATATTGTAAACAGAAAAGGAAAACAAATGCGACCAATGTTTGTTTTCTTAACTGCAAAAATGATTTCAGGTGGAAGTGTTGAAGAACGAACGTATCGTGGCGCATGTGTAATTGAATTGATTCACACCGCAACTTTGGTTCACGATGATGTCGTTGATGATAGTAATCGTAGAAGAGGTTTTTTCTCAATAAATGCACTTTGGAAAAACAAAATTGCAGTCCTTGTTGGAGATTATTTACTTTCAAAAGGTTTATTGCTTTCTATAGATCATGGCGATTTCGATTTACTCCGAATAATATCTGTTGCTGTTCGTGAAATGAGCGAAGGAGAATTACTTCAAATTGAAAAAGCAAGACGTTTAGATATTACTGAAGATATTTATTACGAAATCATCCGCCAAAAAACAGCTACACTTATTGCAGCTTGTTGTGCACTAGGAGCTCGTTCGGTTTCAGAAGATGAAGCTCAAGTTGAAACTATGCGTAAATTTGGTGAACTTATAGGAATGGCTTTTCAAATAAAAGACGACTTATTTGATTACACCGATGAAGCTATTGGAAAACCAACAGGAATTGACATCAAAGAACAAAAAATGACGCTACCACTAATTTATGCTCTAAATAATTGTTCTGATAAAGAAAAAAGTTGGTGCATCAACTCTATAAAAAACCACAATAAAGACAAAAAGCGAGTTAAAGAAGTTATTCAATTTGTAAAAGACAAAAAAGGACTTACTTACGCCGAACAAAAAATGGCACAATTCCAACAAGAAGCTCTTGCTTTAATTCAAAACTTCCCAAATTCTACTTATAAAGATAGTTTGATCTTAATGGTAAACTACGTTATTGAAAGAAAGAAATAATGTAATAATTAATTAATGTAACAATTGATTGATGTAACAATTTAATTATTTGTAATTGAGTGTTTTACAATTGCTATATTAAATAATTGATAAATTTTCACATTATCATACAACCTTTTTGCAACTACAATCGTCTATGCTAATAGAAGTCTGAAGTTCTGAAATCAAAAATCAGTAATCTTCAATCAAAAACCTAAATGAAAGTAATCAACTTACATCAAGAAGAAAAAGAATTAATCGAATTGGCTGTCGAGAATAATCGTCATGCACAACACAAGATTTATTCTAAATTTTCTCCAAAAATGTTAAGTGTATGTAGGCAGTATATTAAAGATTTACATCAAGCTGAAGACATAATGATTACTGCTTTTATGAAAGTCTTCACCAATTTAAAAAATTTCAAACACGAAGGAAGTTTTGAAGGTTGGATAAGAAGAATAATGATAAATGAATGTATTTCTTATATCAGAGTTCAGAAAAAAGTAAAGTTCATTGAGGATGAGAATTATTTTGAAGAAAGCTTCAATAACATAGAAAGTCAGTTTTCTGTTGAAGACATTCAATTTTTAATAGACAATTTACCTGACGGATATAAAATGGTGTTCAACCTTTATGCGATTGAAGGATATAAGCATCAAGAAATTGCAGAAATGCTCGGAATTAATGAAGGAACATCAAAATCGCAGTTGTATCATGCACGAAAAATGCTTCAAGAGAATATTAGTAAACTAAAAAACTACAACAATGGAACCGAATAAATTAGAAAATCAAATAAGAGAAAAGTTGCATTCTAGAGAAATTCAACCCTCAACTCAAGCTTGGAATAGATTGGATGCTATGCTTTCGGAAGCTGAAGAAAAAAAAACAAGACGGCCTTTTGGGTTTTTATTTATTGCTGCCAGCATTACGGTTTTGCTAACAGTTGGGATGTTATTTTTCACACAAAATGGCCCCGAAATTCAACCTAAAAATGATGTAGTTACTTCTGAAAAAAACGATACAATTCAAAAAATGATCAATGGAATTTCAACCCCAAGAGTAGAAAATAATCAGGAAGTTGTTTCAAACCAACCAACAACCAACAACCAACAACCGACAACCACTAATCAACGAGTTTCAATCAGCAATCAAAAATCAAATATTCAAAATCCACTTATTAATCGCAACAAAGAAATTGAATATTTAATCAACTCATCAGATATTGCTCTTAAAGATTTACCCAAAATAAGTACGGGAAGTCAAGTTATAAGCGGAAGTAATAAAGAAGTTATGTCAGATGAAGAATTATTAGCAGGTCTTGAAAATTTTGCAAAACAATCAGTAAACAAAAAATCGAATGTAAAAGTAGATGCTAAAAATTTACTTTCTCAAGTTGATGGAGAATTAGAACAAACATTCAGACAAAAAGTAATCAATAGAATCGGTAAAAATTACCAAGAACTAAAAGTGGCACTTGCCAATAGAAATCAAGAATAAAATCATCAATTAATCACTTAACAAATTAGAAATCATGAAATCGAAGATTCACGAATACAAAAATGACAATTATTATCGCGTGAGTAAAAATTTTACAATTTACTTAGCACTATTACTATGCCTTTTTGCGAGCAAAATGGTAGCTCAAGAAGACCGAAAGGAACAAATTAATGAAAGAAAAGAACAAATTAATGAAAGAAAAGAACAAATTAAAGAAAGAAAAGAACAAATTAAGGAGAAGAGAAAAGAAGTCGTAGCTAAATATGTAGATAATTCTTTTGAAAGCAAAGCAAAAGCTATTGCTGACAAAATCGAAAACATTACAAAAGAAGAAAAAGCAACTCTTAAATCAGAGGTTGAAGCAGTCAACGTTCAATTAGAAAATGGTTCAATTACTAAAGAACAGGCAGATACAAAAAAGAAAGATCTTGCTCAAGCCAGAGCAACAATTATTGAAAACCGAGTTGCTGTTGCCCAAGAAGAATTAAAAGAATTGGTTCAACAAAAAGTAAACGGAAAAATTGCAAGTTCTGAAAATCCTTTAAATCAAAAGGATAGTCTGATTTATAATGGAAAAAAATATTCAATTTCTGTTAAAGTAAAAGATAGTACTTATATTGATGCTGATGGAATTAAAAGAGTTTACAAGAAAAAATACAAGGAATATAGTGAGCGTAGAACAACGTCACAATTTGTTTTTGCTCTTGGGTTAAACAACGTTGTAACGGATGGTTCTGTAGAGAATTCAGATTTTAAATTTGCAGGTTCTCGCTTCTACGAATGGGGTGTTTCATACAATACTAGAATTGATAAAAGTCACAATTTATTGCATTTGAAATATGGTGCATCACTTGTGTATAACGATTTGAGACCAACAGAAAACAGAGTTTTTGCTGTAAATGGAAATCAAACAACATTGCAAACCAGTACAATTGATTTAAAAAGTGCTCGATTTAGAAATGTGTACTTAGTAGCGCCATTGCATTTAGAATTTGATTTTACTAAGAAAAAAGAAAAAGAAGGCAAAACCTATTTTAACACTCATAATAGTTTCCGTTTAGGAGTTGGAGGTTATGCAGGAATAAGAATTAAATCGAAACAAAAAATCGAATACGAAATTGACGATGTAGATTATGATGAAAAAGCAAAAGGCGATTTCAACGCCTCAAATTTCATCTACGGATTGAGTGCCTACGTTGGTTATAAAGAAACGAGTTTATACATTAAATACGATTTGAATCCAATATTTCAAGATAATGTTGTGAAACAAAATAATGTTTCCTTAGGAATACGTTTCGATTTTAATTAAAAATATGTTGGGTTAGTTATTATCTTTAGAGGCGCGATTTATCGTGTCTCTTTTATTTAAAAAAATATGTATTTTTACACAATACAATTTTTATGATTTTCCAAAAATATAAAAATCTAAAAATCCAAAATTGATAACCAAAGAAACCATAGATAAAGTTTACGAAGCTGCTCGAGTTGAGGAAGTTATTGGCGATTTTGTACAATTAAAACGCGCCGGAAGTAACTTTAAAGGATTGAGTCCGTTTTCTGATGAGCGTTCGCCTTCGTTCATGGTTTCTCCTGCTAAAGGAATTTGGAAAGATTTTTCGTCAGGAAAAGGTGGAAATGCCATTGCTTTTTTGATGGAGCATTCTCAATTTACTTATCCTGAAGCCATTCGATTTTTAGCAAAAAAATACAATATTGAAGTTGAAGAAACCGAACTTTCAGAGGAAGATAAAGTCGTTGCAAACGAAAAAGAAAGTTTATTTCTAGTTTCAGAATTTGCTTCTAAATATTTTCAAGACATTTTGCTCAATTCCGAAGAAGGAAAAGCAATTGCGCTTTCTTATTTTAAAGAACGTGGATTTACTAATAATACTATAAAGAAATTCAGCTTAGGATATTCTCCAAATCAATGGGATGCGCTTACAAAAGAAGCTCTCGGAAAAGGCTACAAATTAGAATTTCTAGAAAAAACTGGACTAACAATTGTAGGTGAAGACAAGCAATTTGATCGATTCAAAGGTCGTGTGATGTTTCCAATTCAATCCATGAGCGGAAGAGTTTTGGGTTTTGGTGGTCGAATTTTAACTAACGACAAAAAAGCTGCAAAATACCTCAATTCACCAGAAAGTGATTTGTACCACAAGAGTAAAGTTTTGTATGGAATATTTCACGCCAAACAAGCTATTGCTAAGCAAGATAATTGCTATTTAGTAGAAGGTTACACTGATGTAATTCAAATGCATCAAGCTGGAATTGAAAACGTAGTTTCTTCGTCTGGAACCGCTTTAACACCAGATCAAATTAGATTAATAAATCGTTTGACCAAAAACGTGACTGTTCTTTTTGATGGTGATGCTGCAGGTTTGCGAGCTTCTATTCGTGGAATTGATTTGATTTTGGAGGAAGGAATGAACGTAAGAGTTTGTACTTTTCCAGATGGCGAAGACCCAGATAGTTTTGCCAAAAAAACGCCTTTACAAGATTTGATTCAGTATTTTGAAGATAACGCTATGGATTTTATCCAATTCAAAGCATCACTTTTAATGAAAGATGCCAAGAATGATCCTATCAAGAAAGCCGATTTAATTCGAGATATGGTGGCAAGTATTTCCAAAATTCCAGATAGAATTAAAAGAGAAGTTTACATCAAAGAAACCTCCAGAATTATGGATATTTCCGAAGATGTACTTTTTAATACTTTAGCACAATTAGTAAAAAAAGACATTTCCGATTTAGGCAAAAAACTAAAAGAAGAACAAACCGCTTTTGAAGTTGTAAAAAATGAAAATCCAATTGTAGCTGCCAATGTTGATATTCAATATGAATTGGAACACAAAATCATTGAGATTCTTTTAATTTACGGAAATGTTGAAGATGAATTTGAAGACGTTTTGCTTAAAGCCAATGAAAAAGGCGAAATGGTTGAGGTAAAAGAAATGAAAAGATATAAAGTGTATCAACGGATTTTTCTAAGTTTACAAGAAGATGAAACCGAACTTGCTAATCCATTATTCAAAAGTATTTATGATGATTTGATTACCTATTTTAATCAGAATGAAACCTTTGAATTGGAGAAATATTTATCACAATTACCGCCAGAATTATCGCAAGAAGTAACGTCAATTCTTATGAATGACGAGCGAGAAGCATTGCACAATTGGGAAGCTAAAAACATATTTGTAAAAGCCAAAGACAAAACCATAAGCCAATACGTGTCAGAAACCATTCTAACCTTAAGATGGTTTTTAGTAAATAAAATTATAGATGAATTAAAATCATCTGTAACGCAAGAAACCGAAGTTGATAATTCAGAAACACTATCTATGGTAGTTGACTATTTAGGATTAACCAATATGTTTTCCAAAAAATTAGGAAGAGTAATTTCTAGACATAACTAAGTAAGTATTCAAAATAAAAATTCCAAATTCCAACGAACAATCAATTGGAATTTGGAATTTAAAATATTGGAATTTCTTTATACGATATCTAACGTCTTAGCTTTATTAACTAAATCTACTAAATTAGTAACATTTAGTTTTTGTAGAAGTCTTAGTTTATAAGTTGAAATTGTTTTTTCGTTTAGTCCTAAAACCTTAGAGATTTCATTATTTTTCTTTCCGTCACACAAGTAACGCAGTACTTCAATTTCTCTGTTAGATAATTTTCTGTAAAGACGTTCGCTTTTATTTTGTTTAGCAATCAATGCTAAATTTCTTTTAATACTATCACTAAGCATTACAATTCCTTGGTGAACTCTAATAATTGTTGTTCCAAGAGTTTCTAGCTTAGAAGATTTATGCACAAATCCAGCAACTCCTGCTTTTATGGCGTTAGGCGCATAAATTTGTTCATTCAAACTTGTAAAAACTAAAACTTTAGTATTAGGAAAATTTTTTATGATAGCTTTTAATTCGTAGATACTTTTCAAACCATCAAGTTCTAGATCTATTACTAATACATTGATTTCTTTATTCCTTAAAGCATCCGGAACCATAAAGAAATTTCCAACATTTGAGACCACACTAATTTCTGGATGATCTTTAAAATATGATTTTACGCCATAATGAACTACTGGGTAATTATCGGCAAGACAAACATTTATCATAATTTTAATTTTTTTAAGAAAAGATTTATAATCCCTATTGTAAAGTTACAAAAAAAAATGCAAACAATTGTGAATCAATGTTAAAATATTATTTCAATGCATTTGGAACCTCACAAACTGGTATTGGGTTCATCTTGTGCTGGTTTAAGAAATTTAATCGTTTATAAATATCATAGGCTTCTTTTTCTCGACCAGTAAAGTCTTCCGATTTACTTCCTTTTTCGTCCTCAAGCATTGCCCATTCCAATTCGTCATAACTTGCGCCTAGTTGGTCTTCGTCAGTCCTGTTGTCACCAAATAAACCATCTGTTGGTGCTGCATTTTGTATAGAATTAGGAATTTTTAAATAGCTTCCAAGAGCATAAACATCACTTTTCATCAAATCGGCTATCGGACTTAAGTCAACGCCACCATCGCCATATTTTGTGTAAAATCCAACACCAAAATCTTCTACTTTATTTCCAGTTCCAGCAACCAATAATCCATGAATTCCAGCAAAATAATACAATGTTGTCATTCTTAAACGTGCTCTTGTATTGGCTAATGATAAATGATATTTTGTATCACTTTCGCCAACAGGCATTTCGGTTTTAAAACTCTCATAAATTGGAGTTAAATCTGCTTCAGCACGACTCACATTCGGAAATCGTTTCATCAATTGCTCAATATGTTCTCTTCCTCTACTAACTTGATTTTGAGCTTGATGAATTGGCATTTCTATGCATAATGTAGTTAAGCCAGTTTGCGCACATAGAGTTGAAGTTACTGCAGAATCAACTCCACCAGAAATTCCTACAACAAAACCATTTACTTTTACGTTATTAGCATAAGTTTTTAACCAACTAACAATGTGTTCGTTTACTTTTTCTACCTGAATTGTACTTTTTTTAGGCATAGTTTAGAGATGAATTAAGAATTCGTAATGTATATTTGCAAAAATATTAAAATAAAACATGCAAAAATATTTTTATCTAGCAACAATTGGTCTTTTACTTTTTTCTTGTGATAACAAAAGTAAGGTAGAAAAAGCAGTTGAAGAAATTCCAGTCGAAATGAAAGTAGTTCGTTTCGAACAGGCTTTCTTTGATGCAAAACCTGAAAATTTGGCTGATGTAAAAGCTGAATATCCAGATTTTTTCCCTGAAGGTACGCCAGATGCGGTTTGGATTGATAAGATGCAACATCCACAATGGAGAGAATTGTATCAAGAAGTGGAAAAAAAATATAAAAATTTTGGTACGCAGCAATCTGAAATTGAAGATTTATTTAAACATATCAAATATTATTTTCCAACAATCAAAACGCCAACAATATACACGGTGATTTCTGAAATGGATAATGATAGTAAAGCTATTTATGCAAATGATAAATTAGTTATTGCTTTAGAATTATACTTAGGGAAAGACCATAAGTTTTATGGTGAGTTTCCAGCTTACTTAAGACAAAATTTCGAACAAAGACAGATGCTTCCCGACATTGTTTCTAGCTTTGCTTTTGGCGTTTTGCCTAATCCAAAAGATAAAGATTTGCTTTCAATGATGATAAGTTCTGGAAAAGAACTTTATTTAAAAGATATTTTGCTTCCAGAATATTCAGATGCCGAAAGAATTGGCTATTCAGAAGACCAAATAAAATGGAGTAAAGAAAACGAAAGTTACATTTGGGAATATTTTATAAACGATAAATTGCTGTATAGCTCTGATTCTAAATTGGCTAATCGTTTTATAAATGTAGCTCCATTCTCTAAGTTTTATTTAGAAATAGATAACGAGTCTCCTGGTAGAATTGGGCAATGGCTTGGATGGCAAATTGTTCGCTCTTTTATGGAGAACAATCCAAAAGTTACTATCCAAGATTTAATAAAAATGAACGAAAAAGATATTTTCGAATTATCAAAATACAAACCAAAAAAGAATGAGTAATAAAATCACATCAGAAATAAAATTTGTAGTCGAACTTGATGAAAATCGTGTTCCAGATAAACTAACATGGACAGCTCAAGACGGTGGTGTAGAGCTTGAAGAAGCGAAAGCCATGCTTTTGTCTATTTGGGATAGCAACGCCAAAGAAACTTTGCGAATTGATTTATGGACAAAAGACATGCCTGTTGATGAGATGAAAATCTTTTTCCATCAAACGCTAGTAGCAATGGCTGATACTTTTGAAAGAGCTACGCAAGATGAAAAAATGGCATCAACCATGAGAGATTTCACTGATTATTTTGCTGAGAAATTAGAGTTAAAAGGATAAAAAAATGGTTTGCTATGCGAATCATTTTTTTAATTTGTGATTTTTATTGATTTTTTATTGATTTGGTTTATAAGTTTTTTATAACATCCCATAATTACTTTATGTTTTGGTTTAAATGTTACACTAGAGAATTCATCTATTGAACCAATAATACTTTGGCTATAAGTTATTTCGCCTTTATTTAAATCATAAACTTCAATTGTAACTCTAGCAAAAGTCATTTGTTTTTTATAGTATGCATGATCTATTACATTAAAATTTGTCAAATCATTCCTTTCATCTTCACATTTTATATTAATATAAAAATCATAATTAGTTCCTTTTTTTAAATCTAAAATTGTTGTTCTGTTTGGTTTTAAATTTATTTTTTGTGGTATTAGTAATGATTTATTATCCAAATAATATGTAATGCGGTTTTTAAGATGTTCAGAAAAATCATTTAAAGAAACCTTGGTAATTTCTTCTTTAATTTCAGCATCTGCTTCAATGTCTCCTAACAACCATTTTCCTTTTGAAAAATCAATTCCAGATGTTCGACTCGAATTTTCTGTAAAATAATGAGTTGTATTACAGGAGCAAAGTGATAAAAAAAATATAAACAGAAATATGTTTCTCATTTTTATATTGTTGTATGTAATATGAAAATATCTAAAACTCATTCATTTCTTTAAAAACATCTTGATTTACACCATCAATAAACTCTAAAAGTTCTTCTTTTCCGGTACCTTCTGTAGATGAGGTTACAAAATGTTGTGGCATTTCTTCCCAATTGTTTGCTAGCAATTCTTTACGATAAGCAGCAATATGAGCAGCGACTTTTCCTTTACTAATTTTGTCAGCTTTAGTAAAAATAATACAAAAAGGAACTTCTGTTTCGCCTAAATATTCTATAAATTCTAAATCAATTTTTTGTGCTTCAAGTCTAATGTCTATTAATACAAAAGCGCAAACCAATTGTTCTCTTTGTTCAAAATAATCGGTAATAAATTCCTGAAAAACTTCTTTTGTTTTTTTAGAAACTCTTGCATAACCATATCCAGGTAAATCAACCAAAAACCAATTAGAATTAATTTTAAAGTGATTTATCAACTGAGTTTTTCCAGGTTTTCCTGATGTTTTTGCCAAATTTTTATGATTGGTCAACATGTTAATCAAGGATGATTTCCCAACATTGGAACGACCAATAAAAGCATATTCAGGCAAACGTTCCAAAGGACATTTACTTACATCTGAATTGCTAATTATAAATTCGGCGGTATTAATTTTCATGATATTTTTTTTGATTCACTCAGAATCATTTAATCTTACAAATGTTCTTTTGTCAACCAAATTTCAAGCAATCTATTGAACTCATCAGGATGTTCCATCATAGCAGCATGTCCACATTTATCAATCCAATATAAATCAGAATTTGGCATTAACTTATGAAATTCTTCAGCTACTTCTGGAGGAGTTACAGCATCATTTTTACCCCAAATTAAACAGGTTTTCACATGCATTTTTGGTAAATCTTTTGCCATGTTGTGACGAATAGCACTTTTAGCAATGGTAAGTGTTTTTATTACTTTAATTCTATCATTTACTACGTCAAAAACTTCATCAACCATTTCTTTTGAAGCTACTTTTGGATCATAAAAAACAGCTTCTGCTTTCTTTTTAATGTATTCATAATCACCTCTTTTTGGGTAACTATCACCCATAGCGCTTTCATAAAGCCCAGAACTTCCTGTTATTACAAGTCCGGCAACTTTTTCAGGATACATTTTTGTATGATATAAGGCAATGTGTCCACCAAGTGAATTTCCTAAAAGAATTACTCGGTCAAAACCTTTGTAAGTAATGAAGTCTTTCACATATTTTGCAAAAGCTTTTACATTAGTTTTTAAAATATTTTGTGTGTAAAGTGGCAGTTCAGGAATAACAACTTTATATCCTTTTTGAGAAAAATATTTTGCAACTCCTTCAAAGTTGCTTAATCCACCCATTAAGCCATGCAATATAACAATCGGAGTTCCTTCCCCAACTTCAATATAATTGTATTTTTTGTCTTTTACTGCAGTTAAATCCATATTCTTTGGCTCATTTTTTCAATTGTTACAAATATAACTTTTTAAATATTAATTCAAAACATATCCTCTTTTATTTGGATGAATTTCATAATTTCTTAATGTTATTTCTCTTAATGAAATTTTACAATTATCAACATTTCTGCAACTCATTTTTATTGCTTTTCTAATTTTATAAAAACAACTTTTTATTAAATTTTTCGCAACTAAATCTGTTTGACTGTCAATTTATTGCGTTAAATCAACGATTCTAAATGTTTTGTTAATAATTATTCAAAGTTAGTTTGGTTTTAAAGTAATTAACAAAAATCAGAAAGTGGTAAAACTTATTAACAAAGTGGATTTTTGTGGTAAAATGTGGAGAATTATTTTATATTTTTGCTCATTATCATTAAATAACAATTAGTTGAACTCATTAATCGGAACATACGAATGTAAAGTTGACGTCAAAGGAAGGCTGCTTTTGCCTGCGCCTTTGAAGAAACAACTTGCTGCTTCGCTTCAAGACGGTTTTGTTTTGAAACGTTCTGTTTTTCAGCCATGTTTGGAACTTTATCCAATGGCAGAGTGGAATTTAATGATGCAAAAAGTGAACAAACTCAATCGATTTGTAAAGAAAAATAACGACTTTATTCGTCGTTTTCAAGCCGGTGTAAAAGTGGTTGAAATTGATGCTTTAGGACGTCTTCTTGTTCCTAAAGATTTGACCAATTTTGCTCAAATTACTAAAGATGTTGTGTTGTCTTCAACAGTAAATATTGTTGAGATTTGGGATAAAGATTTATACGAAAAAGCTATAGATGATTCTGTTGGAGATTTTGCTGATTTAGCAGAAGATGTAATGGGAAATGTAAATGACGACGACAATGGAATATCATAATCCAGTATTATTAAAAGAAACAGTTGACGGTTTGAATTGTATTCCTGATGGTGTTTATGTAGACGTCACTTTTGGTGGCGGTGGACATTCAAAAGAGATTTTAAATCGTCTTGGTTCAAACGGAAAATTATTTGGTTTCGATCAAGATGAAGATGCTTGGGAAAACGCTTTACCAGATGAACGATTCACTTTGATTAAAGAAAATTTTAGATACATAAAGCGATTTTTAAGATTTCACGGAATCAAACAAGTAGATGGAATTTTAGCTGATTTGGGAGTCTCATCGCATCAATTTGATGTTCCAGAGAGAGGATTTTCAACGCGTTTTGATGCCGATTTGGATATGAGGATGAGCAAAAGAAATGAATTGAATGCTCACAAAATTATCAATGAATATGATGATGTCAATTTAAAAAGAGTTTTTCTTGATTATGGTGAATTAAAAGTTGCTCCAGCATTAGCAAGAACAATTATTGAGGCAAGAGAAATAAAATCTATTGATACAACCGATGAATTGAAATTGGTTTTACAACGTTTTTTGCCAGATCAATTTAAAAATAAAATTTTAGCTCAAATCTATCAAGCTATTAGAATTGAGGTGAATCAAGAAATGGATGTTTTGAAAGAGTTCTTAGAACAATCTCTAGATATTTTAAAACCCGAAGGAAGATTAAGTGTGATTTCCTATCATTCTTTAGAAGATAGATTGGTAAAAAGATTTATGAAAAACGGAATGTTTGAAGGTGAACCAGAACGCGATTTCTTTGGAAATTTTTCTGTTCCATTCAAGTTAATAGGAAAACTAATTGTTCCAACAGAAGAGGAAATAAAAATAAACAATCGAGCAAGAAGCGCAAAGCTAAGAATAGCAGAGAAAAAGTAAATAGTTTGCAGTTTTCAGTTTGAAAACAACTGAACACTGAATACTGAGCACTGAACACTAAATAATATGAAGATTGGAATTTACAACATATTAAAAGCAAGATTTCTTGTCAATGAAGACGCTACTAAAAATTGGCGCTTCATTGTGTTTTTAATTGTACTTGCCATAATCATGATTGCTAACACGCATCGATTTGAACAAAAAATATTCAAAATCGCTGATTTAACTAATGAAGTAAAAGAATTACGTTCCGAATTTGTGGATAGACGTTCCGAATTAATGAAGTTAAAAATGGAATCTACGGTTTCAAAAAAGATGGAAGCTAGAAATATATTTCCATCTCAGGTTCCACCACAAAAAATAAAAGTTAAACAACCAGAAGAAAAAAGTTTCTTTAAAAAAATATGGCAGTAGAAGATAAAAATATCTCTTACAGAATTTATCTGATGGCGTTCATCATCTTTTTGATGGCGTTGGCGATAACCATAAAACTCACTAATATTCAGTGGGTAGAAGGCGACTATTATAGAAAATTAGCGAAAGATAGAACGGTAAAAACTTTCGTAATTCCAGCTAATAAAGGAAATATTTATTCGTCAGATGGTAGTTTGTTGGCGACATCAATTCCTAATTATACTATTCGTTTTGATGCTGTTGCTCCAAAATCAGAGGATTTCGAAAGCAAAGCCGATTCTTTAGCAATGAGTTTGTCAAAATTACTAGGAAAACCAACTTCTCATTATCAATCATTATTGAGAAAAGCACGCGCTAATAAAAGCAGATATACTCTAATTGCAGAAGATTTAAGTTATACCGAATATTCAAAAATTAAAAAATTTCCACTTTTCAACAAAGGTGCTTACAAAGGCGGTATTATCGTGGAGCAAAAAACTGTTCGCGAACATCCAATCGGTAAAATTGCTGAGAGAACTATTGGTTACGAAAGAATTGACGAAAGTGGTCAACTAAAAAGAGTTGGAATTGAAGGAGCTTTCGGGAAATATCTTAACGGAAAAGACGGAAAAGTTTTAAAGCAAAAAATCGCTAAAGGTCAGTGGAAACCTATTCGTGATCAAAATGAAGTGGATCCACAAGATGGGTACGATGTAATTTCAACTATTGATGTTTATATTCAAGATATTGCACACCACGCCTTGTTGAAACAGCTAGAAGAATATGGAGCTGAACACGGTTGTGTTGTTGTAATGGAAACCAAAACAGGTCAAGTTAAAGCGATTTCTAACCTAGGAAGAGACGAAAAATCAGGTAATTATTATGAAACGATTAATTATGCTGTTGCAGAATCTCACGAACCAGGTTCTACATTCAAAT
This sequence comes from Flavobacterium chungnamense, assembly GCF_039539165.1. Taxonomy (NCBI): domain Bacteria; kingdom Pseudomonadati; phylum Bacteroidota; class Flavobacteriia; order Flavobacteriales; family Flavobacteriaceae; genus Flavobacterium; species Flavobacterium chungnamense. The sequence goes on along the minus strand of NZ_BAABCS010000015.1, from coordinate 73,893 downwards.
TGATTGATATGATTGCGCTTTTAGATGATAACAAAGTTGATACTTCTAAGGTTTATGATAGTCGTGGCGGTATAATTACGTATAGAGGTGATAAAGTTCGTGATTCGCATGAAGGTGGATATGGGAAAATTTCTCTTGGAAGAGGTTTCGAGGTTTCCTCAAATACAATTTTAGTTCAAGCAGTTTATGAAAATTACAAAAATAATCCTCAAGAATTTATTGATAGAATAAACAAAATGGGTTTAAATAAACCTCTTGGATTACCATTTCAAGGAGAAGGAAAACCTATAGTTCATCAAACATCAGATAAAAATTGGAATCCTAATATTTTACCATGGATGGCTTTTGGATATAGTGTCGCCATGACGCCTTTACAAACGTTGACTTTGTACAATGCTGTTGCAAATAACGGAGAAATGGTAAAACCACAATTCGTTTCTGAAATTAAAGAATGGAATAAAACCATCAAGAAATATGATAAACAAATTATCAATCCGAAGATTTGTTCCGATGCAACTATTAAAAAATTAAAATCATTGTTGTTGAATGTTGTAAAAAGAGGAACTGGAGCAAAGTTGTATTCTAAAGATTTTTCTATGGCAGGAAAAACAGGAACAGCACAAGCCAATTATGGGACTAATGGAGGAAGTGAGAAACATTATATTTCTTCTTTCGTTGGATTTTTTCCAGCTGAACATCCAAAATATTCTTGCATTGTAGTAGTTCACAAACCAAATACTTCAATGAATAATTATTACGGTGCAGACGTTGCTGGACCAGTTTTCAAGAGAATTGCACAAAAGATTTTTACAGATGCACCGTCAACAAATGAAATCAAAAATCTTGATAAAAAAGTAGCTAAACAAGAAACAAAATATCAAGAATATTTTACAAAGGCGCAAAATGTAAAAAATACAATCCCAAATCTAAAAGGAATGCCAGGAATGGATGCAGTAGCACTTTTGGAAAATTTAGGAATTAAAGTAAAAGTAAAAGGAATTGGGAAGGTAAAAAATCAGTCGATTCAAGCAGGACAACCTATTATAAAAAATACAATTATAACACTAGAATTATCGTGATCGTTTTAAAAGACATATTATATAAAGTTGCAATTGAAGCTGTAAAAGGTTCAACGGAAATTGCTGTGAATAAAATTGAATTTGATTCGAGAAAAATTCAAGAAAACGACGTTTTTTTAGCCATTCGTGGAACAGTTTCTAACGGTCACGACTTTATCGAAAAAGCAATTAATCTTGGAGCCGTTGTGATTGTTTGTGATACATTGCCAGAAGTAATCATTACAGGAATTACTTATATTCAAGTTAAAGATACTAATTCGGCATTGGCTTTTATGGCTTCCAATTATTATGATAATCCATCGTCAAAATTACGTTTAGTTGGAATTACAGGAACTAATGGTAAAACAACTATTGCTTCACTTTTATACCAATTATTCAAAAAAGCAGGGTACAAAGTTGGTTTGCTTTCTACGGTAAAAATTATGGTGAATGATGTTGAACATAAAGCAACTCACACAACGCCAGATTCTTTAACCATCAATTATTTTTTAAATGAAATGATTGAAATCAGTTGCGACTATTGTTTTATGGAAGTGAGTTCGCATGGTGTTCATCAAAAACGTACAGAAGGATTGCAGTTTGAAGGTGGAGTTTTTACTAATTTATCGCACGATCATTTAGACTATCATCCAACTTTTGCAGAATACCGTGATGTTAAAAAATCGTTTTTTGATCATTTGTCAAAATCAGCTTTTGCATTGACTAATGTTGATGACAAAAATGGAGCAGTAATGCTTCAAAATACCAATGCAAGAAAGTTGACTTATGCTTTAAAATCGTATGCTAATTATAAAGCGCAAATTCTTGAAAATCAACTTTCAGGATTGTTGCTTAAAATTAATGAAAATGAGGTTTGGGTAAAACTTATCGGAACATTTAACGCCTATAACTTACTCGCAATTTATGGAACAGCTGTTGAATTAGGATTAGAAAGTCTTGAAGTTTTGAGATTACTATCGGAATTAGAAAGTGTTTCAGGTCGTTTTCAATTTATTGTTTCAAATGATAAAATTACAGCCATTGTTGATTATGCTCATACGCCGGATGCTTTAGAAAATGTTTTGAAAACCATCAATGATATTCGTACAAAAAACGAACAATTGATAACCGTTGTAGGTTGTGGTGGTGATAGAGATAAAACGAAAAGACCAATAATGGCAAACATCGCAACACAAATGAGCGATAAGGTTATAATAACTTCTGACAATCCACGAACTGAAAATCCGTCAACGATTATAGCCGAAATGGAAGCTGGTGTTGAACCACAAAATTTCAAAAAATCACTTTCTATTGAAGATAGAAAACAGGCTATAAAAACTGCTTGTCAATTAGCAAACGCCAATGATATTATTCTAATTGCAGGAAAAGGTCACGAAACCTATCAAGAAATTCAAGGTGTTCGCCATGATTTTGATGATATGAAAATTGTTAAAGAATTTTTAGAACAAATGAACAAATAACCCAATATACCTAACCAATATGTTATACTACTTATTTGAATATTTAGACAAAACACTTGACATTCCAGGAGCTGGAGTGTTTCAATATATTACGTTTCGTTCGGCTATAGCGTTGATGTTATCATTAACACTGTCAACTATTTACGGAAAAAAAATCATCACTTTTTTGAGAAATCAACAAGTTGGCGAAACTGTCCGTGAGCTAGGTTTGGAAGGTCAAACTCAAAAAGCAGGAACTCCAACAATGGGTGGATTAATCATCATTTTTGCAACCTTGATTCCTGTTTTGTTATTGACTAAGTTGAATAATATTTATATCATTCTTCTAATTGTGACCACACTTTGGATGGGAACTATTGGTTTTATTGACGATTATATCAAAATATTCAAAAAAGACAAACAAGGTTTAAAAGGAATTTTTAAAGTTATAGGTCAAGTTGGTTTGGGAATTATTGTGGGTTCAGTATTGTATTTTAGTCCAGCAGTTACTGTTCGTGAAAAGTCAGCTACGCCTATCACTTTCAACCAAACTGGAAATACAATTTCACAACCTGCTAAAGAAATAAAGGCAACTACGACAACAATTCCGTTTACAAAAAACAACGAATTGGATTATGCTCAAATCCTAAAACCATTTACAGATGATTATCAAAATTGGGCTTGGTTGGTATTCATTCCAATTGTAATTTTCATTATTACAGCAGTTTCAAATGGTGCCAATTTAACCGACGGAATTGATGGTTTAGCCGCAGGAACATCAGCAATATCAGTTCTTGCACTCGGTATTTTTACATTTATTTCGGGTAATATCATTTTGTCCAATTATTTGAATGTGATGTACATCCCAAATTCAGGTGAGATGACCATTTTTATTGCTTCTTTCGTTGGAGCTTTAATTGGATTTCTTTGGTATAATTCTTATCCAGCATCAGTTTTTATGGGTGATACAGGAAGTTTGACTATTGGCGGAATTATAGCAGTTTTAGCAATTTCGGTAAGAAAAGAAATGCTACTTCCGGTTTTATGTGCCATTTTCTTTGCCGAAAGCGCTTCAGTAATTATTCAAGTGACCTATTTCAAATATACAAAAAAGCGATTTGGCGAAGGAAGAAGAGTTTTCTTGATGTCACCATTGCATCATCATTATCAGAAAAAGGGATATCATGAAAGTAAGATTGTAACTCGTTTTTGGATTGTAACCATTTTATTGGCAATTGTTGCAATTGTAACCTTGAAATTGAGATAATGAAACGATTAGTAATTCTTGGTGGAGGCGAAAGCGGAGTTGGAACAGCAATTCTAGGTAAGAAAGAAGGATATGATGTTTTTGTATCCGATTTCGGAAAAATTAAAGACAATTATAGAGACGTTCTTAATCAATATGAAATACAATGGGAAGACGAACAGCATACCGAAGATAAAATTCTAAATGCTGATGTAGTAATGAAAAGTCCCGGAATTCCAGAAAAGGCTTCAATTGTAAAAAAGCTTATCGAAAAGGGAATTCCAGTTATTTCTGAAATTGAATTTGCTTATGATTTTACAAAAGCAATGACCATTGGAATCACAGGAAGTAATGGTAAAACAACGACAACAATGTTGACGTATCATTTGCTAAAAGAAGGTGGATTAAATGTAGGATTAGGAGGAAATATTGGGAAAAGTTTTGCTTGGCAAGTAGCTGAAGAAAATTACGATTCTTATGTATTAGAATTAAGCAGTTTTCAGTTAGACGGAATTATAAATTACAAGCCACATATTGCCATAATTACTAATATAAGTCCAGATCATTTAGATCGATACGATTATAAATATGAAAATTACATCGCATCGAAATTTAGAATAACAATGAATCAAACCGAAGAAGATTATCTCATTTATGATGCAGATGATGAAGCTATCGGAAATTGGTTAAAAAATAACAAAGTAAAAGCACAATTAATTCCATTTTCGATATCAAAAGCAATTGAAAACGGAGCATTTTTAAATAACAACACTATGGAAATCAACATCAACCAAGAAGAGTTTTTAATGGAAACGGCAAACATCGCACTTGAAGGAAAACACAACATGAAAAATGCAATGGCAGCAACTTCTGTAGCAAATATTTTACGCATTAGAAAGCAAACAATTCGTGAAAGTTTATCCAATTTTCAAGGTGTTGAACATCGTTTAGAAAAAGTGCTGAAGATTCACAACGTGCAATACATTAACGATAGTAAAGCTACCAATGTTAACGCAACTTTTTTTGCTTTAGATAGTATGACAACGCCAACAGTTTGGATTGTCGGAGGCGTTGATAAAGGAAACGATTATGCCGAATTAATGCCTTTGGTTCACGAAAAAGTAAAAGCAATTATCTGCCTTGGTGTTGATAACAAGAAAATAATTGACGCTTTTGGAAATGTAGTAGATATGATGGTTGAAGTAGATAATATGAATGATGCAGTAAATACAGCAAGACACATCGCAGAAAAAGGCGACACTGTTTTATTATCTCCAGCTTGCGCTAGTTTCGATTTATTTCAAAACTACGAAGACAGAGGAAATCAATTTAAAAGAGAAGTAAGGAATCTATAATATCAAATATCTAATATTAAAATGAAACAACTAATAAGCAGACTACACGGAGATAAAGTCATTTGGGCATTTGTTGCTCTTTTGGCGTTATTCTCTTTTATGCCTGTTTTTAGTGCGAGTAGTAATTTGGCTTACATGCGTCATGGGTCGGGAAATGCCTTAACCTATTTGCTAAAGCATGCCATTCATATCACCATTGGATTTGTAATAATTTATCAAGTTCACAAAATTCCGTATCATTATTTTAGAGGAATTTCAAGAATTACATTACCAATTGTATGGGTTTTATTAGTCTATACTTTGGTAAAAGGAACCGTAATTGACGGCGCAAATGCCAGTCGTTGGATTCAAATTCCATTCATTGGAATATCCTTTCAAACATCAACCTTTGCAGCAATTGTGTTGTATATTTTTGTTGCGAGGTATTTATCCAAAAAAAGAGAAGTTGCACCCGATTTTAAGCAATCGTTTCTAGAACTTTGGTTGCCAGTATTTGTTACTGTCGGATTGATTTTTCCTGCGAACTTTTCTACAGCAGCATTAATTTTTTCAATGGTTATTATGCTAACTTTTATTGGTAAGTATCCATTGAAATACATCGGAATCATTCTTGGAACCGGATTGCTTTGCGGATTGTTTTTCATTCTAATAGCTAAAAAATTTCCAGATGCTTTTCATAATCGTGTGGATACTTGGATTAGTCGTATTGATAATTTCACAAGCGACAAACCAGATGAAGATGATTATCAAATTGAGAAAGCCAAAATCGCAATAGCATCAGGTGAAATATACGGACTTGGGCCAGGAAAAAGTGTTCAAAAGAATTTTTTGCCTCAGTCATCTTCTGATTTTATTTTTGCTATAATTGTAGAAGAATTTGGACTTTTTGGAGCCTTTGCAATAATTTCAATTTATCTTTTATTGTTGTTCCGTTTTGTTGTAGCATCTCACAAAGCTAATTCGCTTTTCGGAAAATTAGTCGTCGTCGGACTCGGTTTTCCAATAATATTTCAGGCATTAATCAATATGGCAGTTGCGGTCGAGTTGTTGCCAGTTACGGGACAAACTTTACCATTAATTAGTTCTGGAGGAAGTTCTGTTTGGATGACGTGTATAGCTCTCGGAATTATTCTAAGCGTTACCAAAAAAGAAGAAGAAATTGCAAAAGAACTCGAAGAAGCCGAAAAAGAACTCGAAGAAAAGAAAAAAAGAGACGAAGTTTTACAAAGAATCATCGACAGAGAATTGAATGGAGTTGAAGATGAAGTAGATGAAAATCAAGAGAAGGTTAATCAAATGAAAGCATCTATCAAAGGCAAAATAATGGAGGAAGATTTTTCAATAGAGGAAAATCCAATGCTAGCCATAAAAGGAATGCGAAAAAAATAAATTGAACTGCCTTTTAAGGCAATAAGATAAAAATGAAAAAATTAAAATTCATATTAAGTGGTGGCGGAACAGGTGGACATATCTATCCTGCAATCGCTATTGCCAACGAATTAAAATCGCGTTTCCCGGATGCTGAGTTCCTTTTTGTAGGTGCGCAAGACAAAATGGAAATGCAAAAAGTGCCTCAATCAGGTTATGCTATTGAAGGACTTTGGATTGCAGGCTTACAAAGAAAGTTGACGTTGCAGAATGCCATGTTTCCATTAAAATTAGTTAATAGTTTATGGAAATCTCGAAAAATAATTAAGAAGTTTAAACCAGATGTTGTAATCGGAACAGGCGGATTTGCTAGTGGACCATTGTTGCAAGTTGCTAACAGTTTGAACATTCCAACAGTAATACAAGAACAAAATTCCTATCCTGGAATTACCAATAAATTATTGAGTAAAAAAGCTAATGCCATTTGTGTTGCTTATGAAAATTTAGAACGATTTTTTCCAAAAGATAAAATTGTATTCACAGGAAATCCTGTTCGTCAAGATATTTTAGATGTTGATTCTAAAAGAAGTGAAGCGATGTCTTATTTCAATTTGGATGAAAACAAAAAGACATTACTAATCATTGGCGGAAGTTTAGGCTCAAGAAGAATCAATCAACTAATTGCCAAAGAAATTGATTTTTTACGCAATAATAACTTGCAAATATTTTGGCAATGTGGTAATTTATATATGACAGATTACAAGCATTTTTCTGAGACAGAGAATGTGCAAGTAGTTTCGTTTATTGATAGAATGGATTTGATTTATGCTGCTGCAGATTTTGTGATTTCTCGCGCTGGTGCTTCATCTGTTTCGGAATTATGTTTGGTTGGCAAACCGACTATTTTTATTCCATCACCAAACGTAGCCGAAGATCATCAAACCAAAAATGCGAAAGCAATTGTAGATAAAAATGGTGCTTTACTAATAAAAGAAAGTGAGTTAGACGAAAAATTTGAATCACTTTTCAATAAACTAATTCACGACGAGAATTTGCAAAAGAGTTTAAGCGAAAACATGAAAAAATTAGCAAAACCCAATGCAACAAAAGATATAGTTGAACAAATAGTAAAACTAATACAATAACAATGTCAATAGCAACTTCAAAAATCAATTGTACATTTTGAATTTTGAGATTGATTTTGAAGTTGAATTTTGAAATTGAAATTTAATATGAACTTAAATCAAATACATAACGTCTATTTCATCGGAATTGGAGGCATCGGAATGAGTGCTTTGGCTCGTTATTTCCAAAATATTGGAAAAAATGTTTCGGGTTACGATAAAACACCAACGATGTTAACCGACGAATTGATTGCCGGCGGAATGAACATTCATTTTGAAGATTCAATTGCGGCAATTCCTTCCGATTATTATGTAGAAAATACTTTAGTAATTGTTACGCCAGCCGTTCCAGTTTCGCATTCAGAATGGAATTATTTTATTGAAAGAGATTATGTAATTAAAAAAAGGGCTGAAGTTCTTGGTTTGATTACAAAAGATACGTTCTGTTTTGCTGTTGCAGGAACCCACGGAAAAACAACTACGTCAAGTATTTTAGGTCATATTATGTATGAAAGTGGAGCTGATGTTACAGCATTCCTTGGTGGAATTGTAGAAAATTATCATTCTAATTTAATCGGAAGCGGAAAAACAATAACCGTGGTTGAAGCCGATGAATTTGATCGATCGTTCTTGCATTTGCATCCAAATATTGCTTGCGTAACCTCAATGGATGCGGATCATTTAGATATTTATGGCGATGCTTCTGCCATCGAAGAATCATTTAGAGAATTTGCCAATAAAGTTTCCGATAAAACCAAAATATTTGTTCCAAAAGGATTGGATTTAGAAGGTTTGACCATAGCAATTAATGACGAAGCAACGTTTAAAGCGTTTAATATCCGAATAGAAAATAGTGCTTATGTTTTTGACGTTCAAACACCAACAGAAGTAATAACAGATATTGCTTTTGGTTTGCCAGGACATCATAATTTAATGAATGCGCTAATGGCTTTAGCAATGGCCAAAACTTATGGAACCCCAACCGAGTCCATTGCTAATGCTTTAGCTACGTTTAAAGGTGTACAAAGAAGATTTTCGTATCAAATAAAATCAGAAAATCGCGTTTATATAGATGATTATGCGCATCATCCAACAGAAATTAATGCGGTACATCAAGCAGTGAGGGAATTGTATCCAAATCAAAAAGTTTTGGCCATTTTTCAACCTCACTTGTTTAGTAGAACAAAAGATTTCGCAGATGATTTTGCTAAAAGTTTATCGCAATTTGACGAAGTTCTTTTGTTAGATATTTATCCAGCAAGAGAATTACCAATGGAAGGAATAACAACTTCTTGGTTAATGTCTAAAATGACAAATGATAATAAGAAATTAGTTTCAAAAGAAGAGCTAATTGGCACAATTTTAGAAAGTGATGCGAAGATAATTGTAACGATAGGAGCAGGCGATATTGGCGAATTAGTACCATCAATAAAAACTGCTTTAGCTGAATAACTTCCAACTTTAGTTGGATGAAAAAAAATAAATAATTATGAAATTTCTAAAATGGAACAATATCCGATTAATACTAATGTTTGCATTAGTAGTTTTTCTGTATTCGTTTACGTCAAATAGAAATTCACATCGAAAATTAAAGAAATCAGAAGTGATTTTTGTTGGAGATAACAACAATTTTGTTAAACAAGAATCGGTTAATAAATTGTTAATAGAAAATAGTTCAGATGTAAAAACCATTGAAAAATCGGACTTAAATTTGAACAAATTGGAAAATTCTATCAACAAACATCCTATGGTTGAAAAATCAGAAGTTTTTGTAAGTGTTGATGGTGTTTTAAAAGCGGTGGTGAAACAAAAAACACCCATAGCAAGAGTGTTTAGTGAGGAAGGTTCGTTCTATATTGATTATGAGGGAAACAGAATGCCACTTTCTGATATAAGTACAGCTAGAGTACCGCTAATTTCGGGGGTTATTGACAACAAAAACAAGAAGAAATTATCCGAAGTTTTGAAGATGATTTACAACGATGAATTTTTGAAAAAAAATATCATTGGTGTGCAAATTTTGCCTGATGCTAGCTTAATGATGACCAACAGGAACTACGATTTTAAAATCGAGTTTGGCAAAATGATGAATGAAGAAAAGAAATTTAAAAATTATAAAGCATTTTTTCAGAAAGCAGTTTCAGATACGATGCTAAATAATTACAAGAAAATAAATTTGAGATTTACACATCAAGTTGTTTGTACAAAATAACTTCTAGTAGAAAATCAAGAAAGTAGAGATAGAATAAATATTGTATCGAGCAAATTAGTTGACAATATGGAGAATAGAGAAAACATTGCAGTTGGTTTAGACATCGGAACTACGAAAATCGTAGCGATGATTGGTAAGAAAAATGAGTACGGTAAACTTGAAATTTTAGGTCTTGGAAAAGCCAAAAGTTTAGGTGTGGCTCGTGGTGTTGTAAATAATATTACACAAACTATTCAATCCATCCAACAAGCAGTTTTAGAGGCGGAAGAAAACTCAGGATACAAAATCAATGATTGCGTTGTTGGTATTGCAGGACAACACATTCGTAGTATTCAACACACGGATTATATCAGTAGAAGTAATCCAGAAGAAGTAATTAGTGGAAAAGACATTCAATTGTTAATTGATCAAGTGAATAAATTAGCGATGTTGCCAGGTGAAGAAATTATTCACGTGTTGCCACAAGAATTTAAAATAGACGGACAATCTGAAATCAAAGAACCAATTGGAATGTATGGTGGACGATTGGAAGCAAGTTTTCACGTTGTTGTTGGACAAGCAGCTTCTATCAGAAATGTAGGAAGATGTATCCAAAGTTCCGGAATTGAATTATCTGGATTAACATTGGAACCTTTAGCTTCAGCTGATGCCGTTTTAAGTCAAGAAGAAAAAGAAGCAGGTGTTGCATTAATCGATATTGGTGGTGGAACAACAGATTTAGCCATTTTCAAAGACGGAATCATTCGTCATACAGCTGTAATTCCTTTCGGAGGAAATGTGATTACAGAAGATATTAAAGAAGGTTGCTCAATTATCGAAAAACAAGCTGAGTTATTAAAAGTAAAATTTGGTTCGGCTTGGCCAGGAGAAAATAAAGACAACGAAATTGTTTCTATTCCAGGATTACGCGGTAGAGAACCAAAAGAAATTTCTTTGAAAAACTTATCTAAAATCATTCACGCACGTGTGGTTGAAATTATTGAACAAGTTTTTACAGAAATAAAAGTTTACGGACACGAAGATCCAAGAAAGAAATTGATTGCAGGAATAGTTCTTACAGGTGGTGGAGCGCAATTGCAACACATTAAACAATTAGTGGAATACATCACAGGAATGGACACTAGAATTGGTTATCCTAACGAACATTTGGCAGGAAATTCTAGCGAAGATATTTCAAGTCCATTATTTGCAACAGCAGTTGGATTAGTGATGAATAGTGTTGCTAACAATACGCAAAGTGCCTATAAATTAGAAGTAAGTCAAGCTATTCCGCAGCCAAGACCAATTGCTAGACCAGTTGTTGAAGAAGTGCAAGAAGTAATACAACAACAAGAAGATCCAATTGAAAATAAAGTTGAAAAAGAAGTGGAAACGACTGAAGGAAAAATCAGAAAATCATTTTTTGATAAGTATGTTGATAAAATCAAAGATTTCTTAGACAACGCTGAATAATTTAATATTAGATTTATAATATCAGATATTAGATTTAGAGAGAAAAACAAAACAAGAATACAGAATAAAATCAAACAAAACCAAAATAGTATGATAAGCAACTCAGAATTTGGAAGTATCTCATTTGATTTACCTAAAAATCAATCAAATGTTATTAAAGTTATCGGAGTTGGTGGCGGAGGAAGCAACGCAATCAACCACATGTTCAAACAAGGAATCAAAGGTGTAGATTTCATCGTTTGTAATACTGATTCTCAGGCATTACAAAATAGTCCTGTGCCAAATAAAATTCAGTTGGGTGTAAACTTAACAGAAGGTTTAGGAGCAGGAGCAAACCCAGACGTTGGTCAACAATCAGCGATTGAGAGTATCGATGATATTGAAAAAATGTTGGACAGCAACACCAAGATGGTTTTCATCACCGCAGGAATGGGTGGAGGAACAGGAACAGGTGCAGCTCCAGTAATAGCTCAATTAGCTAAAGAAAGAGACATACTAACGGTTGGTATTGTTACAATTCCTTTTCAATTTGAAGGAAAAGTACGTCAAGACCAAGCATTGGCAGGAGTTGAAAGATTAAGAAAACAAGTAGATTCATTAATTGTTATCAATAATAATAAATTAAGAGAAGTTTACGGAAATCTTGGTTTCAAAGCAGGTTTCTCTAAAGCTGACGAAGTTTTAGCAACTGCATCACGCGGAATTGCTGAAGTAATTACACATCACTATACTCAAAATATCGATTTAAAAGATGCTAAAACGGTATTGGCAAACAGTGGGACAGCTATTATGGGTTCTGCGATTGCAAGTGGTGAAAATAGAGCTAAAGATGCTATTATTTCTGCTTTAGATTCTCCATTATTGAATGACAATAAAATTTCAGGTGCTAAAAACGTATTGTTGCTTATCGTTTCGGGTACTAATGAAATTACTATTGACGAAATCGGAGAAATCAATGACCACATTCAAGCTGAAGCAGGTCACAACGCCAATATTATTATGGGAGTTGGTGAAGATGAAGCTCATGGTGATGCTATTGCAGTTACAATTATTGCAACAGGTTTCAACGTAGAACAACAAAACGAAATCGTAAATACAGAAGTTAAAAAAATCATTCATTCACTAGAAGATGAGCAAAAGTTAGTTCATGACTTAACTCAAAAGCCAGTTGATTTTTTTCAACCGAAGGTAGAGACTCCAATTGAAGTAACTGCCGAAGTTAAAGAAGAAAAAATTGTTTTCGAATTAATCGAAGATGAAGTAAAACAAGAACCAGTTGTAGCAAAAGTTAACGAAAACGAACTAATTGCGATGAACGACTTCATCCGTAATTTAGATGTAACTTTCGAAATCGTTTCTCCTATAAAAGATATCGATTTTACTTTTACAACTCCAGCGGTAAACGAGATTAAAGTTGTTGAGCCACAAGTTGTAGCTAAAGAAGAAGAGCAAATTACATTCTCTTTCGATTTGCCAATTGCTAAGCCAGTTGAAAACACAATTGAAGAAGACAGAATTATATTCGATTTATCTGCCGAAACTAAAGACATCAAGGTTAACGAACATGTTGAATTTGTTCCAGTAACTGAAGTAAATCAAAACGGAGTAATCAAATATTCTCTTGAAGAATATATGGAAATTGAAAACGATTTGTTGAGTTCTAAACCAGCTGCTAAGTTGGAAGAACCAATTGAAGAGTCATTAAATTTCACAATGAAAGTAGCTGAGCCAGCAAAACCAACTTACGCTACACATTCAGATGATATTTCTCCAATGGAAATGACTATTGAAGAAACTTTAAAACTACGTGCTGACGAAAGAAGACGTAAATTAAAAGAATTCAATTACAAGTTTCACAACAATCCATCGAGAGTTGACGAACTTGAAAGAGAACCAGCATACAAAAGATTAGGAGTAGATTTAACAGAAAATCAAAACCTAAACAACAATTCAAGAATGTCATTAGGAACCGATAGTAACGACGATATTCAGTTACGTTCTAACAATTCATTCCTACACGATAACGTGGATTAATCCCAAATTAATCTTTAAATCTAACCCAAAAGTTCCATGTAATTTTTGGGTTATTTTTTTTACCTTTGTGTGGCTTTTTGGATGCATGCTGAAGAATTTCAGTAGCGAATGGTTTGCGCATTTTTGTAATCCATTTTCCTGCTTTCCACAGTATCTTTTATTTTGTTGCCTTCGAGAACCTCAGGCAACAAAATAAAAGGATACATGTTCCAATCAGGGCTAAAGAGCAATTCATTTGAATAAAATCAAAATTCTAAAATCGTTAATCTTAAATCATAAATCAATATGAGTTTACAATCAAAAATAATGGACGTAATGAAAGATGCCATGCGTTCTAAAGATACCGTGGCATTGGAAGCATTGAGAGCTATCAAATCAGAATTATTGTTAGCACAAACTGCAACAGGTTCAAAAGAAGAAATTTCAGAAGTTGACGAAATCAAAATTTTACAGAAACTTGTAAAAATGAGAAAAGACAGCGCCGAAATTTATAAAACGCAAAATCGTCCCGATCTAGCAGAACCAGAATTAGCTCAAATTGCTGTAATCGAACAATTCCTTCCAGCACAACTTTCAGAAGCTGAAGTAGAAGCAATTGTTTCTAAAATCATTGCAGAAACCGGAGCATCAGGAATCGCATCAATGGGAAAAGTTATGGGATTAGCCTCAGCACAAATCGGCGGACAAGCTGAAGGGAAAACTATTTCAGCTATTGTTAAAAAATTATTAGTTTAATTTATAAGTACAAAGTACGAAATACAAAGTACGAGGAAAAACTTTGTATTTCGTACCTCATACTTCAAATTGGCTGCGTAGTTCAACTGGATAGAATATCAGATTTCGGCTCTGAGGGTTGGGGGTTCGAATCCCTTCGCGGTCACAAAAACCAAAAATCATTTGATTATACTTTACCTTCTTTTTGCTGGAGTAGCAGCATTTTTTTTCTTTGTTGTTTATTCAGTAATCGAGGAAAAATATGGTGTGCTTTTCAATAAACCATTTTACATTCATTTTTATCCAACTATTAAAGCATTGGATGCCAATCAATCCTATGTTTTAAACAAGCAATTTGATTATTACAATTCACTTTCAGATAAAAAGAAAAAATACTTCGAACATCGCGTTGCAACTTTCATTGAACGATATGAATTTATAGGAAAAGAAGATTTTATTATAACTGATGAAGTTCAAGTTTTGATTGCTTCAACTTCGGTAATGTTAACCTTCGGTTTGAGAAATTATTTGTACACCAATATTGATAAAGTAATAGTTTATCCATCGGTTTATTATTCGGAAATTAATGATGCTTATCACAAAGGAGAGTTTAATCCACGAATGAAAGCTATTGTTTTTTCTTGGGAAGATTTCAAAGTAGGTTACGAAATTAAAAACGATAATTTAAATCTCGGAATTCATGAATTTGCTCACGTACTTCATTTTCACGGAATGAATAGTCAAGATACAAGCGCCATAATTTTTTCAAGAATGTATGATAGAATTCGAAAAGAGGTTGAACATCCTGTAAACAGAGAAAGATTAGTCAATTCCGATTATTTTAGAATTTATGCTTACACTAATCAGTTTGAATTTTTAGCTGTTATTATCGAGCATTATTTTGAATCACCTCATTTGTTCAAACAAGAATTCCCGAAGCTTTATGAAAATGTGAGTAAAATGCTAAATCATAAGCATTAATTTTAAAGTAAATTTTTTCAATTTTAATCAACCATTTTTAAAAACCGCTTTTACGGTTTCCTCATAATTTCGAATGCTTTTTGCTTTTCTAATGTTTTTTTCAACTTTATGTGGATTATCAAAAGTGGTAGAGAAGTATTCCCATAAGTGGTGCATTTTCAATAAAATATGAGTTGCACCAGATAACGATTCGCTATAGCCTTGATAAAGTGTTTCGTGAAAATCACTAAACAATTCCATTTTGTTTTTAGGATATTCTAAAGTGTTTTCTTTAATCATACTTGGCAAAAAAGGATCCGAAATCAATCCTCTTCCAATCATCCAATGATCAATTGAAGGAAACTGTTCTTGCATTTCTCTAAATTTTGTCACCGAAGTAATGTCGCCATTGTAATACAATTTGTGTTTGGTGTTGTCAATACATTTTTGAAAAGCATCAAGATGAACGCCACCTTTGTAAAGTTGTTTTCCAATACGAGCGTGAATGGCAATATTTTTAATTGGATATTTATCAAGAATTGGTAATACATCTAGAATTTCATCCGTAGTATCATAACCCAATCGCATTTTCATAGAAACAATAATGTCAGATTCGGAATGAACTCTATTAAGTATTGCATCTATTTTTTCAGATTCTTTTATCAATCCCGAACCCATTCCACATTTTGTCACCATCGGATAAGGACAACCTAAATTCCAATTTAATTCCTTATAACCTAATTCCTGAACATATTTTGCAACAAATAAAAATTCGTCAGCATCGTTAGTTATTACTTGCGGAATGCATTCTAGCGTGTTATTGTTTTCAGGAAGTAAATCACGCTCATAAGATGACTTAATAACTAGTTTTCCGTTCAAGCGAATGTAAGGCGAATAGAATGTGTCAATGCCTCCAAAATACTTGTTTTGAGCGTTTCTAAATCGGAAGTCAGTAAATCCTTGTAAAGGTGATGAAAGTAAGGCGTAACTCATGAAATTTGATGTTGTGCAAACTTAATAATCTTTTATCAACTATCTGATTTTTGTCATGTTTATATTTTGTATCAATTAGTAACTTTAATCAATTATTTTAAAGTTAAATGATTATGAAAAAAAATGTACCAGTGTCAACTATAATGACATCGAATGTTATAAAGTTAAATCTAAAAGATGATTTGACTAAAGCAGAAAGTTTATTTAAGAAACATCAAATCAGACATATTCCTGTTGTTAGCGGAAATCATATTGTTGGAATGTTAAGTTACACCGATTTATTGCGTATCTCCTTTGCAGATGCTATTGATGATGACGAATTAGAAGTTGATGTAACGGTTTACAACATGTTTTCTGTAGAGCAGGTTATGGCAAGAAATTTAGTAAAAGTTTCTCCAGACACCACAATAAAAGAAGTTGCTGAAATATTATCGAAACGCGAGTTTCATGCTTTGCCAGTGGTTCTCGATGAACTTTTGGTAGGAATTGTAACCACAACCGATTTAATAAAGTATTTAATCGATCAATACTAAAAATAAATGCTCCAATCGGAGCATTTAATATTTATTTCGAAGTCATTTTCTTTAATTCAGAAATTGTCTCTGTCGGATTTTCGGCTTTAAACACAAAATTTCCAGCGACTAAAACATCAGCGCCAGCTTCAACTAATTGAACTGCATTTTTACTAGTTACTCCACCATCGATTTCAATGATAGTTGAGGCATTGTTTCTAGTGATAATTTCTTTTAGTTGTCTTACTTTTTTATAGGTATTTTCAATGAATGATTGTCCGCCAAAACCAGGATTAACACTCATGATGCAAACCATATCAATGTCTTTAATCACGTCTTCCAACAAACTCACATTGGTATGTGGATTTAAGGCAACACCAGCTTTCATTCCTTCTGCTTTAATGGCTTGTAAAGTTCTATGTAAATGTGTGCAAGCTTCGTAGTGAACAGTAAGGATATTGGAACCCAAATCAGCAAAAGTTTTAATGTATCGGTCTGGATCGACAATCATTAAATGAACATCAATTGTTTTTTTAGCATGTTTAGAAATAGCTTCCAAAACTGGCATTCCAAAAGAAATATTCGGAACAAAAACGCCATCCATAATGTCAATATGAAACCAATCGGCTTCAGAATTGTTAATCATTTCGATGTCGCGTTGTAAGTTGGCAAAATCAGCTGCTAGAACTGATGGTGCAATAAGTGTGTTCTTCATTTTGTAGTTTGTGTTGTGTTTTAAGATTTCAAAATTCGTTGTTCAACATTGAATATTCAACCTTATTGTTGTTTTGCAAAGATACAATAATTAAAAATATTTTGAATGTTGAATATTCAACTTGGAATTTTGAATGTTGAAGTTTGTGTAAAAGCAAAACTCCGGTAATCAGCCGGAGTTTCAATCATCAATCAAAAAACGAACAGTTTTGAAACTGTTGTTATTGTTATAGGTATTAACCTAAATATGTTTTCAAGATTTTACTTCTTGATGTATGTTTTAATCTACGGATTGCTTTTTCTTTAATTTGACGCACACGCTCACGAGTTAAATCGAAAGTTTCTCCAATTTCTTCTAAAGTCATTGGGTGTTGGTCACCTAATCCGAAATACAAACGAACTACGTCTGCTTCTCTTGGAGTTAAAGTTTCTAACGAACGCTCAATTTCTGTACGTAATGATTCGTGAATTAATTCTCTATCAGGATTTGGAGATTCACCTGAACGTAATACGTCATAAAGGTTAGAATCTTCTCCTTCAACAAGAGGTGCATCCATTGATAAGTGACGTCCAGAGTTTTTCATTGACTCTTTTACATCATTTACAGTCATATCTAATTCTTTTGCAATTTCTTCAGCAGAAGGTGGTCTTTCATTAGATTGCTCTAACAAAGCGTACATTTTATTGATTTTATTGATAGAACCAATTTTATTTAATGGCAAACGAACGATACGAGATTGTTCTGCTAGAGCTTGAAGAATCGATTGACGAATCCACCAAACTGCATACGAAATGAATTTGAAACCACGAGTTTCATCAAAACGTTGTGCAGCTTTAATCAAACCAAGATTTCCTTCATTAATTAAATCGGGAAGGGTAAGTCCTTGATTTTGATATTGTTTTGCAACAGAAACCACAAAACGTAAGTTAGCTTTAGTCAATTTTTCTAAAGCACGTTGGTCACCAGCTTTGATACGTTGTGCTAACTCAACTTCTTCGTCAGCAGTAATCAAATCAACTTTACCAATTTCTTGTAAGTATTTGTCTAAAGAAGCAGTTTCACGATTGGTTACCTGCTTGGTGATTTTAAGTTGTCTCATGTATATTTTTCTCCTTTACTTTAAAGTGTTCAGATAGTTATACGTTATGAGTTACAAAAAAGTTACATTTTTTTTAAAATTAATTTACTTCAAAGTATTTTATTTTACTCAAATCGATCTTTGTATTTCTTAAACAAGCTGTTCATTACTAGTAAAACAACTCCTACACCTAGTAAAACAACTGCTCTAATCAAGAAATCTGCATTGGATAAATCAAAGAACATTAATCGAATAATACACAATCCTACTAACGATAATGAAACATATCTAAAGTATTTTTCTTTTAGAATTATTCCTAAAATCAATAATCCCAAAGCTTCCAATATCCAGAAGAAGGTTAGAATTCCTTTGTCGAAAGTAAAATATAAGAAACATCCAATACTAAGAGTAGCTGGATATATTAATAAACTGTTTTTCAATTTAAAATCTTCAATCCATTTGGAAGCCAAATAAATATAGGCTGCTAAAAGTGCAAAAATTAGTAAATAAATTGCTAAATATTTGGATTCAAAATAATTGAAACTCAGAAATCCCAAATGCAGGTTAGCCAATAAATAATAAACAATACTGATGTTTTTTTCTTGACTGATTTTTTTATGATATAATAATAAATTCAAAATTGCGGTTATTACCCAAAAAACAGGAAGCCATTTGTGTTCTAGCTGTGTGAACATAATTATTGACAACCAGGCATTAAGAACAATTTGATAGTTGGTTTTTAACGATTGATTTTCTTCTTTTTTATTTAATAGAATCGAAAGAATTACACCCAAACTAACACTTCCAAGTTGAAGGGTCCAATCTAAACCATCAAAATTATTGAGTTTGTCAAAACTATAAAATATGGAAATGATTATTGCCAAGAACGCAACAATAGGAGCGAAGTGAATTCCAATTTTGACGGCATTTTTTGTAATTAACCAATAATTTAATAACGCCAAAAGCATAAATAATACTGGAAGATAAGTAAGTTCTACTTGAATGAAAAGCAATAGCATTAGCCATAAATTTTGAACATAAGGAAGTACTTTTAAGTAGTTTTTAGTTTCTTCTTTTTTGCTTTTAAACAGTAAATAATAATATCCAATTGAAATAATAATACTTGCAGTTTGAGTAATGTAAAGCAACGTTTTGTCATCCATAATACTTCTGTCTAAAGCAAGAAAAACAGACAGAAGGACACATCCAGTCATTAGTACAAATGAGTAATTATTGAAGCGTTTGAATTCGTCAAACTTTTCAAATCCGAGACCAGATAGCAAAGCTAAAACCGACAAGAAGACAGACGTATATTCAATATCTAAACAAGAAAAACCAAACAACAAAGTATTAAACAATAATAACTCTGAATTTAGGAAATTGAAGTTTTTCCAATCAGTTGTTATTTCTTCCGATTTGTTTCTGATTCTATTTGCGAATAAAACAAATAATTCTACAGTCGAAATTCCTAAACAAGTTAATCCAATTTCGGTATTTGTAAGTAAAGATGAACGCCATAGAAGTAATAAACTTCCAACAATTGCAAAGAAATAGTAGAAGATGTATAAAACTGATTGATTTTCTGTTGTCAAACTGTTTTTCTTGAAATTAAACCATAAAAATTCATGGTTTAACAATGCAATTCCAAACAAACTAAAAATTTGAATAATTTGATTATGAGGTAAATATTTGTATACCAAAATTAGTAACAATGCATTGACTCCAATTATGCCAATAAAGCGAATGATGAAATTGTTTTTATAGAAGTTTTCAACCTTCCAATTAAACGCAATCAAGATTAATAAACCAATTCCAAAAATAAAATCGAAATACGATTTCTCTTGAATTTTAATCATAAAAATAACAGCAAAAATACTCAGCAAATAAAAAATAATTCTGCCAATATCAAACGTATTGTTCTCAAATTTTTGTTGTAATAAAAGCCAAACCAACCCAAGTCCTATTAAAACACAAACAAATAAATTGTGTGTTAAAACATCGTTACTTCTTATAACCACTAGAATCGAAAATACAATTGCTAACAATCCGTTTAAACTTAAATTATTGTCTCCAAAGAAAGCATCAATTGATTCAAATTCTTTTTTAATTGAAGTATAAATTGTAACTAAAATCGCAATTATTAATAGCACAATTGTTGAAACCAAAGCACTTGTAGTTTTAGTTTCATTTAACGAATTACTAATCATTGCTACAGAAAAAATCAAAAGTGCTAAAGCCACAATATGATTGATTCCAAGAAAGATTTTGTGTAATAAAACTTCTTTTTCTTTATAAACCACAAACAAGCAAATGACAATAAGTAAATATAAAACACATGCAATGATGTCAATGCCAACATTCCAATCGTTTAGCATGATGATGCTTAAGGATAGTAAAACAAACGACACCATACCGTCTAAATTATACAACCAAAAGACCTGTTTCTTTCTTGCTTTCAACGCTATGAAAAAGCAAATTATTGCACCAATAAAAAGTACAAAAGTTTTAAATCGGCTTCCTGTTGAGTGTAAAATTAATCCTGTGGCAAATAAAACCCAATTGGTTAAATGCGTGATAAATGCAGCTTTGTCAAATCGAGTATTTTCGTAGACATTTCGGTATTGCATGATCATACAACTTACTGCCACCAAAATAATTCCGAGAATTGCAATACTATTTTCTGTTGCCGATAATTTTGTTCCTTGAGTATTAAACCAAATGTCAAAAATGATGAAAGCAGAAATCACAATCAGCAAATGATATTCCCATTTTTCTTTATAAGATAAAAGAATTCCGATGGTTGCAGTAATGGCTGCGAGTGTAAAAGTTGTAAGTGTATTCTCTGGTATGACACACAAAATCAGGATACTCAAAACTACATGAAGCGATAAAAAAGTTTGCTTTTTAATGATGTATCCAATTAATAAATTGAGCCCAATTCCAAAAGCAATCAAGGAATAAGCTGCAACCGAATTTGAAATAAACGATAATGCAGGAATTTGTGATGCGCCAAAACATCCAAACAAAAATAAACTTGCACCGGCACTTCTAAGCCATAAGCCAGTTGTTGTCCATTTCTCTTTTTTCTGTAAAAAATAATAGGCTCCAATTAATAAACCAGCATACAACCACAGAATTAAAACTCTGAATAATGGTGACACTTTCAAAGCAGTATAAATACTCAAATACCCAATTCCAAGAACCATAATCGCAGTTCCTAGTATTCCAGTCCAATTATCGGCAAATTGTTTTTCGGCAGATTTCATAAACTTTGAAAACGCACTTTCTACATATACTTTTTCTTCAAAAACCACTTGTTTTTCTGCTCGTGCTACCGATTGACTTTTATAACTAATTATTGGTTCCTCTTTTTGTACTTCTGAATTTATACTTAAAAATGCATCGTCAATTTGTGGAGTTTCCTCAGTTGAAGTCGCTTGTTTTGGCATATCTTCATCTGCAATAGGAGTGAAGTAAGGTTTGTATTCTTCAATAACCTCTGTCTTTGGCGGAACTACGGTCTCAATCTCTTGAGATTTCACTTCTTCAATTGGAGAAATAATTGGCTCAGAAGCGATTGTTTTTCCTTCTATTGATTTTTTTAGTTCAGCAAGTTCTTTTTTTAAAGTTGCCGTTTCTTCACTGTATTTTTCAATAATAGATTTAATAAAATTACTTTCCTTTTTTAAGCTATAAAAATTATTAAATAGAATGAAAATACAAATCGTTAGAATAAAAATAATGAACTCCATGTTTTTTTGGTTTTGAATGAATCAAATGTAGGTATTTAACCATTAAAAAAGTAAATCAACTTGATTATTTAATCGCTCGATGTAGTATTCAATTTTTCGGTTGGCTCTATTAAAGAATAAGTTTTGTTCCTTAATACCAGATTGATTCAATGCTTTAGAATTTAGAATTTGCTGATTGAAAAACTGATGCACATTTTTGCAACTTTCCTTATTATCAGTGATAAAATAGCCTAATAATGTATAAGGAATGAACATCGTGAGTTTTTCATCGGTTTCAATAAGCATATTATTATTCAACAAAATCAACTCATTATAATATATAGAATAATTCGAATTGGACTTGTTTGATTTGTCTTTTATCAAATTCAAAATTCTTTTTAAATCTAAACATAATGCTTTAGCACTTTTAAAATTGAGTAAGCCTGATTCATAAAAATATAATATTTGCTGTAAACTACTGTTTATTGTTGTATCGTTCCAGACTTCTTTTACAGCTACTTTTTCATAAATTTTTTTCAACTTTTGCGTATGTTCCATGAACGATTCATCAATAATAAAATTCTCAAATGACACATTAGATTGATTCGGATTTAATAATGTCAACCAAACATAGGCTTTAAATTTAGAAATAATTGTTCCGTCCATAAAATAAAAAAGCGGAATGTCTTTTGCAGAATAATATAAGGTTACACTTTCTTTATTTGCTAACTGTTCAATTCTCTCTGCCGATTTTTTAAAATAGGAAAGCATATCATTTAGTGAAGTAATTTCGATAGTTTTTTCAACAATTACTTTATCTTTTTTTAAAAACAATTTGTCTAACGAAATGTTGAAATGATTTGCCAAAAGCAATGTTTCATCAATTGAAAACTTGCTCTTGCCCGAAACTCTTCGGTGTGCGGCATCATAACTAATATTTAGAATAGCAGAAATTTCATCATTTAAGGAAGCTGAACTTGAAAGTTGCTTTCTAATTTCTTTTAAAAGTAGTTCTTGATTCGTCATAATTTGTGATAATCACAAATATATAAATTTTATTTATTAAATATCGCCATTGAACTTGTATTAATCGCAATAATTTTGAACTATAATTTTAAAACTATTATTATGAAGAAAAGATTTTTGATTTTTCTATTTCTGGTTTCGTTATCAGTTTTTTCACAAAATGATTCTATTAGTTCAACGGTTTTTAGTTTAACTCCTAGAAGTAATAAGGATATAAGGGTTAACGGAATAGCTATTGGTTTAGGTATCAATATGGGTGACGAAAATACATTAAGCAAAATTAATGGATTAAACATCGAAATTAATCCGTTATCTATCTTTATACTTATGTTTGATGATCCATCAAGAAGAGGTTTTTCTGAGTCGTCAACAGCAACAATTAATGGGATTAGTCTTAGTTCTGGGCATTCTAATCAAAATGAAGATATTGTATATAATGGCTTACAGTTTTCTTTGTTTAGTACAAGTCATTCTTGTAATGGAATTTCATTGAATGGATTTTATAATTATGCAACAAACATGAATGGTGTTCATGGAAGTTTTCTTCTAAATTATTCAAAAAAATCAAACGGATTATTCGTGTCTTTTAGTAATTATTCTGAAATTAATAACGGATTGCAAATTGGAGTATTTAATAAAACTGAAAATTTTTATGGAGTTCAACTTGGCGTTATAAATAAAACCAAAAAGCAAAAAGGATTGCAAATTGGTTTGTGGAATATAAATAGTAAAAGGTCGATGCCTTTTTTAAATTGGTAAGTTATGAGAAAAATAATAAATTTCATTTTAATTTTTATTTGTATTAACTCTAACGCCCAAGAGTTTGTAAAAGATACCACAAAATATGAGCGATATAAATTTGAAACCGGAATTTTAATACCCTTGGGAAATTTACAATCAAAAATTGATGTCTCTCAGCAATACGGTTTTTGGTATAGAACAAGAATTGAACACAACGATTTATTAGATTTGGGTTTTAATATAGTGGTGCCAACCATAAAAAATAGTTTTG
Source organism: Flavobacterium chungnamense (assembly GCF_039539165.1). Classification (NCBI taxonomy): domain Bacteria; kingdom Pseudomonadati; phylum Bacteroidota; class Flavobacteriia; order Flavobacteriales; family Flavobacteriaceae; genus Flavobacterium; species Flavobacterium chungnamense. The sequence continues at coordinate 49,843 of NZ_BAABCS010000015.1, read as the reverse complement.
TCTATCGTGGTAAAGATTCAGTTTTTAATGTCAAGCCAAAAGGTATTAGTGTTATGGTAGCTTTTAGAATGAATAAACTATATGGTTTTACTATTTTTCAAAAAAGCGCAACGATAGAGTGGAGTTCTACTTTTGGAGCTAGTTTTTTTTCTTTTGAGGACAAGGAAAATCCTGAAAACGATAGTGGATATTATACAGATGAAAACGGAAATCTCACGTATCGCATTGATACAAATACTAAAGCTTTGAGCTGTTTGTATGCCGCTCAAGGTGTTTCTCTTACATCAAGCAGAATTGGAGTTCAAGTGACTTATAATTTTACACCATATAATTGGTTTTCGAAGAGGATTGATGGTGATTTTGGTAAAAGTAGTTTGTCTTTGCAGTTTAGCTATAAATTGTGATGTAATCAAAATCTATTACTAGTAAATGAATTTTTATTGTTTTGTAACAATAAAATTTAGATTTAAATAGAGATATATCTATTATTTGATTTCTAATTTTGAAATTAAATGAAATTCAGTCTACAATTAGGCATACGAAAAAAGTAAAAAATAAATATTATTCAACAACAAAATATTTTTTCAAATACACAGGAATACCTTCATCTGAAAAGCCTTCAATAACAATTTCAAATTTCCCAATTTTATCTGAAGTATAAAATGATATATTTGATGCGTTTATATCTAATTCTGGTAACCAAAGAAGTTGATATCTGTAATCTGGTATTCTGTCTAAGGTGGATTTATCAGTGTAATTTGGTTTGAAATAATTTTTCTTTAATAATGGTAATTCAATTTTTCTTTTTACAATAAAATCACCGTTTAGTTTACTTTCAAAATCTTGTTTTTTTGTGATGAAACTAATTAAACCACTATATAGTTTATTCCCATAGGCATAACCTGTATTAATGGTGCAAATTTTATAAATATCAGATGCTTTATACTCAAATAACTCATTGATATCTTGAACAACCAATCCATCAATTAATACCAATGGAGATTCATTAATTTGAGTGTTAGGATCATAATCATTTAATCGAAGTGAGTACTTACCATCGTTTTTATCATAATTTACCTCTTTTACTACTTCAATAATGGTTTCTTTAATCGTTGGAAAACGATTATAATTGTCTAAAATATATTCATTTACAAATGGTTCATAAAATAGAGTAGGATAATTGATTTTGGCCAGTGTATCTGCTTTTTTTGTGTAATAGGTATTATCTATTTGACTAGCAATCGAATGTTCTTCAATAACTGATTTTAAATTGGATGATAGGCTGAAATCGTTTTCAAATTTCAAATTTGATTTATTCAAAGTAAATGAATCATCGACATATAAAATAAACTCATCTTTTGATTTATCTGCTATTTGAATAATTATGTTTGAATCAAAATAAGCTTTGTCAATAGAAAAATAAAATTTACCATCAGCATTAGTTTTAACTAATTTGGTTGTAAAAGATTTTCCAGGAATTGAAAGCGAAACAGAAATATTGCTAATCGAGTTTAAATTATCTTTACTTGAAATTTTTCCACTTATAATTTCACCTCTTAATTCAGGTAGAATATAATTGTTTTCATCAAGAACTATTTTTTGGACAGCATCTGAATTTTTAAAATCAGTTGGGTTGATTTTTGAGATAGATGGTAAGTCTTGAACTTTTCTAACTGAAAGGGAATAGTTTCCTTTTTTTAGAAACTCATCTTGAAAAGAAAACTTTAAATTTATCAATTCTCTAATTGTAAATTTTTTCTTATCCAAATTAATTGTTATTCCAGAATTCAAAACCTCTAAAGATTCATTTATAATACTATTTTTTGAACTTATTTTATTTTCAGAATCAGATTGAAATGGATTTATAATAGTAATTTCAGATTCAAATGATTTTGATTCTAATTTGTTTTGCATCCATTTGGTGTAAGCTAAAAGCTTATAAGTTCCAGTTTTTATTGTGGATGGAATAAAAAAATCACCTTGAGTAATTCCATTGTTTAAAAATAACTTATGTTTAAAAAGTACTTGATTGTTTGCTCCAATAAGTTCTAAATAAGCTACTTTACTTATTTTGCTTTCTTTGTAATTTTCTGGATTTAAGCAATATAATTTATAAAACAAAGTTTCTCCAGAAACAAAAGAGGTTGAATTTAAGTGAAGATATACAGTTTCACTTGTTGAAATTGTAGGTGTGTCTTTCTGAGCCCAAATATTTGAACTAGCTATTATAAAGACCACAATTAATATTTTTTTTAGTCTATCCAAAATGTAGGTCTTATGTTAGATGAAAATGAGGTGCAATCTCCGCAAGGAGTAGGGTATAATTCATATTTGCCACCACTAAAGTTAAAATATACCATACTACCATTTGCCAAAGCACTTAAAACGGTATATCCTGCACAGCTTAAATCAAATGGTGAAAAGCAATATTTAAAAAAGAATTCTGGGTCATCATTACCCAAAAGAGGATCTGGATTGCACTTGTAAGGGTATTTTGGTTGTAGTTGATTTGGGAAAACATCTTCAAAATTAAAAAAAATTCTTTGCGAAGAAACAGATGAAACTTCAAAATAACCAATCACTTTTTCATCAGGATTCTCAACACTTTTTATATTACCAAAGAAAAAGCCAGGTTGATTTTGTGATAAAATTCCTTCGGATCCAGATAACTCTTTCAATGTCTTGTAGAAGGTATGTGAAGCTAAGTTTTGGACATATTGTTTAACTAGAATACTATATCTATTTGCAATTGTATAGTCACTATCTTTAATAAATCTTACTGGAAAAATGACTCTATCTTCAGATAAATCATTAGTACTTGTTAAAATTATTTTGTCTGATTTTTTTGTTGTAAAACAAAATTGAGCTTCTTCAGTTCTTGGAACTAAATCTATAACACCTGGTGATGGTGTTGGAGTAACAACCGCTTTTACAGGTAGCCATCTAGGTGCAATTATTTTATGCGTTTCTTCATATTCAAATCTGTAATATTTTGAACTGTTAGTTGGATCAAAACTATTTACAATCATTTCTACACCTCTTACTCCATTAACATTAGTTACTGTTGGTACAATACTTTGAATGCTAGTTTCATGTGTTAGGACTTCAGTTGTTGAAATATAACTTCTTCCATCATCGGTAATTATTTTTAACTGATATTGTCTGTTTGGTTCAGCTTTGAATTCATTCACTGAAACATATTTATTTCCTTGTTCAGCAAAGTCATAGGTATTACCTAGATTATCTTTCAAAATAACAACTGCATCCGTCACTATTGTTGGAAAATTTTCTTCCAATTTATAGGTTTTAGTAATTTTAACTTCTTGGTATTTAAGTTCGTTACTTATTGTAGCCTCTATTACTAATGCTTCTTCATAATTTTTTGTTTGAAGTGCATAAGGTTCAGTGCAACTCCCAAAAAAGGATGCTGTTAAGACAAGTATAAAAATTTTAAATATATAATTTTTCATAATTTTTAAAATTTAAAGTTATAAGTAATTGTTGGTACTGGAATAGCAAAAATAGATGTTTTATAAGCTTTAACCTCGCCTTTTTCAGTGACAAAAAACACCGAATAAGGATTGTTTCTACCTAAAACATTGTAAATTGAAATATTCCAAAAACCGTGAGCTAATTTTTTTAATTTATGGGTTCCTTCTACATTAAATCCAATATCTAGTCTATAATAATCTGGAATTCTAAATTGGTTTCTATCGCTATACAATGTGAATTCAGAATTTCCATAAGTGTATTTTCCTATTGGATATGTTATTGGTCTTCCTGTTTGATAGATAAAGTTACTTGAAAAGCTGTATCTTTTTGTAAATCTATAATTTAAAACTACGCTCACATCATGAGGTTTGTCAAAATTGGCTGGAAAATAATTTCCACCATTTACTTTTTCATCATTAAACTCGCTATCTAGTTTCACAAAAGTTCTTGAATAAGTATATCCTATCCATCCGTTTAATCTTCCGCTATTTTTCTTTAATAGAAATTCAATTCCATAGGCTTTTCCTTTACCTTGTAATAGTTGAGTTTCAATATTTTCGTTTAGTAATAGTTGTGCAGCGACTTTATAATCAAGGAAATTTTCAGATTTTTTATAATATCCTTCTAAACTTATTTCAATATCCTTTGCAGAAATATTTTTGTATAATCCTAAAGAAAATTGTTCTGCAACTTGTGGTTTAACATTCAAATCAGACAACTTCCAAGTGTCTGTTGGAGATTGAGTAGTATTATTTGAAAGTAAATGAATGTATTGATAGGTTTTGTCGTAACCACCTTTTACAGAAAAATTATCAGCAATGATATATCTAGCAGCTATTCTTGGTTCAAAGCCACCATAAGTTTTAATTATTTCATTCTTTTTGAATTCTTTAACCTCGGTAATTGTTCCTTCATTTAAAGGAACTCCTTCTTGGTAAATTCTTTGTGAGGATGCTCCCAATGCTGAAAAGGTAGAATATCTAAACCCAAAATCAACTAATAACTTTTGACTTACTTTATAACTATCAGAAATATAAGCTGCCGATTCAATACCTCGTTCTTTGTCAATATTGACAGGAAGTATTTGTGATTCATCACTTTTTGGATTTAAAAAACCTGGATTTACTCCATACAATTTTGATGCAACACCATAGTTGATTTTATGTTTGTCATTAAGAAGATAATTCATCTTAATCATAACATTGTTTTCATTTATTTTGTATCCAAAATCAAAAGCAGTAAGGATGTTATTTCCTTGATAATCAATAAAAAATCTATATTCACTATTAGTAAATAATAAAGCTCCCTTGTGTTTGTCATTAAAATTGTGTTCATATTTTAATGAAACCAATCGATTGCTATATTTAAATAAAGAATCAGATGAAATACTGAAAGCATCATGGCTATAATAAAATGTTGATTCGAAGTTGTTTTTCTCATTAAACTTATGATTGTACTTTACTATACCATCATAAAAAGAAGCTTCACTATTTTTTAAAGATTCTTCTTTTAATGAACGTAAAATCCACCCAGAATAGGTTGCTCTTCCTCCAACTAAAATGCTTGATTTGTCTTTTATTATTGGTGTGCTCAAAGCTAAATTGCTCGTAACAGGACCAATTCCACCTTCGCCAGAAAACTTTGTTGGGTTTCCATTTTTTGAAGTAACATCAAATACTGAGGATAATCTTCCTCCAAATTCAGCAGGAATACTTCCTTTATAAATGTTTGCTTTTTTAGTTGTGTACGGACTTACAGAAGAGAAAAAACCAAAGAAATGTGCCGGATTATAGATTAAAGCATTGTCTAGTAAAATTAGATTTTGATCTTCCTTTCCACCACGAACATTATATCCAGCAGAACCTTCGCCAGTTTGTTTTACACCTGGAAGAATTGTGGCTACTTTGAAAATATCTCTTTCTCCCAGAACTAAAGGAATATTTTTAATTCCTTCAATATCTATACTGGTTACACCAGAAATTGCTGATTTAACATTTTCACTTTTTTTGGCATTGATTACAACTTCATCTAAAACATTAAACTTTTCATCAAGTTTTATATTCATCGTACCATCATTATATAAAATTATTTTTTTGACAATTTTGTTATGACTGACTAAATCTGTCTCTATATAATTTATACCAATGGGAACCTCTAATTTATAAAAACCATCAGTATCAGTTGTGGTGCTTATTTTTTTATTTTGAACTTTTATAAAAACATTAGACAAAGCTTGACCGGTTTTAGAATCTTTTAAGTAGCCGGTTAAAGTGCATGTTTTTTTGTCAGATTTTTTAGATTCTTTTCCAATTACTATTACAAAATCATTTTTCTTTTGCTTGCTACTTAAGGTGTCATTGTCTTTGTAAAATACGGGCTTATTTAAACCATTTTCTATTTCATTTGCAATTGATTTTCCAAAAAAGTCATCAGGAAGTTTGTCTCTAATAATGTTATTTTTTGAGAGAATGATTTTATTCTTATCAATGAAAAAATTGATTTCAGTTGGGTTGAAGATTTGATTTAAAAGTTCTTCTATATTTATGTTTTTATTATTTCCTGTAATTAATTGTTTGTTGTTTTCGAGCCATTCCTCTTGAAAGAAAAATTTGAAATCACTTTCTTTTTCAATAGATTCAATTGCAGTTTTTAAATCAACATTATTAAACTCAAATGAATATTTTTTACTATCCTCTTGAGCGAAAACTGAAAGTTGAAAAAGTAGAATAATGGCGAATATTATTTTTCTCATACAAAAAATTACTTGATGATTGTGTTTAAATATTTGAACAAATCTTCTAAAAATTTAGCCTTATTAGATTTTTCAAACGAGCTATTATTAGAATAAAATTCATTGATGTTTTTCTTTAATTCTGGAAAAATTGTTGTCAAACTTTTTTTGTTTGTGATTTTGTAATATTGATTTTTATATAAAATTATATAGGATGTAATTTCAGTAAAATCATCAAAAACCAGATTTTCATTGATTATTTGTCTTTTGTCTTTTATGTGTCTTATGTAAAAATTCATATTATTATTTAGGAATACTTCTTCATAAAAGCCTGGCACAACTTCATTATTTGAGATTTTGTTATAACCAAGATTGATGTAGTTTTTGCCATTGACATAGAAGGAGTTTACCTTAGATTTATTCAATACAATTGGCATTTTGTCATTTTCACCATTTGGTTTTATTATTAAATCATCATTATTGATATCATAATTTAATAAAACGTTATTATAAAGTTGGTTATCATAAACAACAGAGCCTAATGTGTAATTTTGAAAATAAAACCGGTCGTTGTTTTTTAAAATTATGTCGTAGTTTAGAAGTATTTTACCATTATTAATGTCTAAATTTTCTTTGCCAACTTTAGAGTCATACCAATCATGTAGAGATGTTGGTGTATCGTTTTGACTTTGAGAAGTATAAGTCACAAGAAATATCAATGAATATAAATTAAATTTCAATAAATTAAATCTTCTTGCAGTCATTTTAAAAATTTTAAGAATGTTCTTACGTAAAAGTATTTAGAATATTTAGATTTTTAATGTTGTATTTGAATTTTAACACTAAAATATTTTTTTGAAAATGCAAAAACCCCAAATCAACTAATTGAATTGGGGTTTCCTATATTTTGAAAATTTTGAATTATTCCGCTTTTGGAGCGTCTTTTTTCTCTTCTCTAGGAGGTCTTGGTAAAAGTGCTTTTCTAGAAACTTTTTCCTTTCTAGTTTTTGGATCAACACCTAAATATTTCACCATAAATACATCACCCATATTAACTACATCAGAAACATTTTCAGTTCTTTCCCAAGCTAATTCAGATACGTGTAATAAAACTTCGTTTCCTGGAGCAGCAGTGTATTCTACAACAGCACCAAAATCTAACATTTTAATTACTTTCACTTCATAAGCCTCACCCATTGCTGGTTTGAAGATAATTGAGTCAATTTTAGCTAAAACTGCTGCAATTCCATCTGGATCAGTTCCAAGAATTTCAACAACACCTTGCTCGTCAACTTCGTTAATAACGATAGTGCAACCAGTAGCTTTTTGTAATTCTTGAATCACTTTTCCACCAGGTCCGATTAAAGCACCAATAAAGTTACCAGGAATGGTTCTCATGATAATTTTTGGAGCATGAATTTTAACGTCAGCATTTGGTTTATCAAGAGTTTCTAGAATTTTTCCTAAGATATGTAAACGTCCATCACGAGCTTGAGCTAATGCTTGTTCCATGATTTCATATTTTAATCCGTCAATTTTGATATCCATTTGACAAGCAGTAATTCCTTCAGAAGTTCCAGTTACCTTGAAATCCATATCTCCTAAATGATCTTCGTCACCTAAAATATCAGATAAAACAGCAAAACGTTCTCCGTCAGTAATCAATCCCATTGCAATTCCAGAAACTGGACGAATCATTTGAATTCCAGCATCCATTAGTGATAATGTTCCAGCACAAACTGTAGCCATAGAAGACGAACCGTTAGATTCTAATACTTCAGAAACCACACGAATTGTATAAGGACAATCAGCAGGAATCATGTTTTTCAATGCTCTTTGGGCCAAGTTTCCGTGACCAACTTCTCTTCTTGAAGTTCCTCTTAACGGACGAGCTTCTCCTGTTGAAAATGGTGGAAAATTATAATGTAAATAGAATTTTTCTTCTCCTTGTTCTGATGGTGAATCAATTTGGTTTGCTTCTCTAGAAGTTCCTAAAGTTGCAGTTGCCAAAGCTTGAGTTTCTCCACGTGTAAACAATGCCGAACCGTGAACTGAAGGTAAATAATTTACTTCACTCCAAATTGGACGAATTTCTGTAGTTTTTCTACCGTCTAAACGAGTTCCTAAATCTAAAGTCACATTACGAACTGCTTCTTTATTGGTTTTGTAGAAATATTTAGAAACTAAATCTCCATTTTCAGCCAATTCTTCTTCGGTAAATAATGCTTTTACTTCTTCTTTTACAGCATCAAATGCAGCCGAACGTTCGTGTTTAGCTGAACCTTTGCTAGCAATAGCATAAATTTTATCATATGCTGCTGCTTTTACTTTAGCGTAAATAGCCTCATCAGATTTTTCTCCTTCGTAAGTACGAACTTCTTTTTTTCCAAATGCTTGCGCCAATCTTTCTTGAGCAGCAATTTGTACTTTAATATGTTCGTGAGCAAATTTAATTGCTTCTACCATTTCTGCTTCTGAAATTTCTTTCATTTCACCTTCTACCATTGCGATAGAATCAGTTGAAGCTCCAATCATCATGTCAATATCAGACAATTCTAATTGTGCACGAGATGGATTGATGATGAATTTACCGTCAATTCTTCCAACCCTAGCTTCAGAAATTAAAGTTTCAAAAGGAATGTCAGACAATGCAAGTGCTGCCGAAGCTGCTAAACCTGCTAGTGCATCTGGCATAACTTCATCATCATGAGACATTAACTGAATCATAACTTGAACTTCTGCATGGTAATCAGATGGGAAAAGCGGACGTAATACACGATCAACTAATCTCATTGTTAATACTTCGCTATCACTTGGACGCGCTTCTCTTTTGAAGAAACCACCAGGAAAACGACCTGCTGCTGCAAATTTTTCACGATAATCTACCGTCAATGGTAAAAAATCGATACCTGGACTTGCTTTTCTAGCGGAAACAACTGTACCTAAGATTACAGTGTTACCAATTCTTACTACTACAGAACCATCAGCTTGTTTTGCTAAACGTCCTGTCTCGATTGTGATGTTTCTTCCATCACCTAAATCGATACTTTCTACAAATAATTGTGGAATCATAAATTTTCCTTTTTAATTTTACATTGGTTTCTGCCTGTCAGCAGAGTTGTGTTGTGTTGTTTGTCCCGATAGTAAGTCGGATAGTAGTTGTTGTATTCCAATGAAAAACCAAACTTTTTTTATATAAAAGCCAAAAAAAAGAGGCGCAAAAGCACCTCTTATTTGAAATTATTTTCTAATTCCTAATTCTTTAATTAACTCACGATATTTTACAACATCTTTCTTTTTCAAGTAGTCAAGAAGAGATCTTCTTTTACCTACTAAAAGAACTAGCGAACGCTCAGTATTATAATCATGACGATTTTTTTTCAAGTGCTCAGTTAAGTGAGAGATTCTAAAAGTGAAAAGTGCTACTTGACCTTCTGTAGAACCTGTGTTTTCAGCTTTTCCTCCGTGTTTAGCGAAGATTTCAGCTTTTGTTTCTTTAGTTAAATACATTCCAATATTATATTAAATGATTATTATGTATGAAAAAGGATTTTCCTAATTCGTGTGCAAAGATAATCTTCTTTTTTGATTGGGCAAATAAAAAAGTATTGATTAGAATAATTTTGCAACTTCTTGATTTACAAATTCTAAAAAGCGTTCGTCTTTTTCTGTAAATGGGTCAATTACATGACTGTCAATGTCTATTTGTCCAATATTGATTCCGTTTACAAATAACGGAACTACAATTTCAGACTTAACAGTAAAACTACAAGCAATATAATTATCTTGAGCAGCAACATCTGGAACAACAAAATTTGCATTAGATTCAGCTACTTGACCACAAATTCCTTTTCCAAATGGAATAAGAGTATGATCTGTTTCAGCACCGACATATGGGCCAAGATGTAAAGTTTTGTTTTCGTGATTGGCAAAATAAAATCCAACCCAATTATAGTAATCAACATTATCAGATAAAAATTGGCAAAGACTTTTAAGTTTTTCATCTCTATCAGCATTTTCACTTGACAGAATGCTAATCACTTCTATTTTTAATTCATCAAATTTCATATTCTATTTTTTTTGCAAAAGTAATCATTGCAATTTCTTACTTTTACCTAAAATTTGTTAAAAATAATATTTTGAAAGATTACATAGTTCAGTTTAAACCATTTTTAGTTTTTTTAGCCAAGTTTTTACTTTCTTATTTTGTATTGACGCTATTGTATCAAAGTTATTTAAATCAATTTGATGAGAAAAGCTTTGAAGTTGATGGGTTTACACAAATTGTAGCCAATCAATCTCAAAAAATGCTTTCAATTTTTGATGATAATTCATACACTATTCCCAATTTGAAAGAATCAAGTGTAAAACTTTTTTATCATGATAAATGGGTTGCAAGAATTATTGAAGGCTGTAATGCTGTGAGTGTAATGATTCTATTTATAAGTTTTGTAATTGCATTTACTGGAAAATTTAAGCAAACATTGACCTTTATATTAATTGGAACTATAATAATTCACTTTTTTAATGTGTTGCGAATTGCATTGCTTTGTATGGCAATATTTCACTTTCCGAAGTATGAGCATATTCTGCATGGTGTTGTCTTTCCGCTATTTATCTACGGAATTGTTTTTTTACTTTGGGTTATTTGGGTTAATAAATATTCTTCTTATGCTACAATATCTATTAAAAAATAAGTTGAAGTTTTCAGCTGTTTTGTTTTTGATAATTCTTCTGATTGCCATTAGGGCATTTGAAGACATAATTTTTTATGATCCATTTTTAGATTATTTTAAATTGAATTATAATAATCTACCATTGCCTAAAATAGATGCCATAAAATTATTTTTTAGTTTAGGATTTAGATTTTATTTAAACTCCATTATTTCCTTGGGATTACTTCGATTGATTTTTAATGATGCTAGAATTATTAAGTTCTCCATTTTTCTATATTCTATTTTGGGAATCATTTTAATGGTGAGTTTCTTTTTTGTTCTATTAAAATTTGGGGAAACTAACAAAATGAATCTTTTTTACATCAGAAGATTTATTATTCAACCTATTTTTATAATGCTCTTTATTCCAGCTTTTTATTATCAAAAAAAAATGAAACAGAATTTGCCTTGATTTTTTTCAAACTTTTGAATTATAAACTTTTAACAAACTTTTACAGATAATTATCTACTATTGATTAACTTTGCACCATGCAAATAAAGAAGAACATAGCGTTACTTTTAGCCTTCTTCGTATTGATTTCTAATTCAGGATTGGCTTTCAATGTGCATTATTGTGGTGAGAAAATAGCGGCAATCTCTTCTGTTTTTTCTGATGAGGAAGTTTGCGAGATGCCTGTAAAAAAGGAAAAATCTTGCTGTGCAAAAAAAGAAGTAACCCATAAAAAGTGTTGTTCAGATAAAGAAGTAAATCTTAAAGACAACTCTGAAAAATTTGCTTTCAAATCAATTTCTTTTGATTTTGATATGTTTTTTTATACAACATCTTTCAAACAAATTTATTTTGACTCAGTAGAGAGAAGTATAGAATCTCAATACCTTACTTATTATTGTGATTCAAATGCACCACCATTGTATCAACTTTATTGTCAATACACTTTTTACGCTTGATTTAATCTAAATTCATTAGGTTTCTTATTTGTTATAAGAAATCAAATTTTATGTGAATAACGATTAAATTTTAAACAATGAAAAAAATAACATTATTGCTAATGTTGTTTGTTTTTACGGCTATATTTTCACAAGAAAAATTAGATGAAGTAAAAATTGATATCAAGCAAAAAGGAATAAAAAAATCATTTACAAAAACAGCCAATACTTCGGTAGTTACAAGTAAAGAGTTGCTTAAAGCAGCTTGTTGTAATTTAGCAGAAAGTTTTGAAACCAATCCATCAATTGATGTAAATTTTTCAGATGCTTTGACAGGAACCAAACAGATAAAAATGTTGGGTTTAACCTCACCCTATCTTATGATTACAGAGGAAAACATTCCTTCAGTTAGAGGTGCTTCACAGGCTTATGGCTTGTCATTTACGCCAGGAACTTGGGTTGAAAGTATTCAAATTACAAAAGGCTCTGGAAGTGTTGTAAATGGTTATGAAAGTATTTCGGGTCAAATTAATACAGAGCTTATTAAGCCAATGAAAGATATTCCTTTTTATCTTAATGCTTATGGTTCAACAGATTCTAGATTCGAATTGAATACTCATTTCAACAGAAAGATTACTGATAAATGGGCTACAAGTTTCTACATTCATGGAAATGCAAGGGTTGCCAAAAACGATATGAATCATGACCATTTCTTAGATAATCCATTAGGAAGGCAGATTAATTTGGTAAATCGTTGGCAATATACAAATCCAGAGACTGGTTGGGTTTCATTTATTAATTTCAAATTTATGAAAGATGAAAAACAGACTGGCGATTTAGATTTCAATCCAAAGAGAGATAAATTGACAACCAATTATTGGGGTTCAGAAATTAATACAGAACGTTTTGATTTCACTTCAAAAATTGGCTATGTTTTTAAAGATATGCCGTATCAAAGTATTGGTTTTCAAAATGCGTTTAGCAATCACAATCAACAATCTTATTTCGGATTAAATCAATACAATATCAAGCAGCAAAGTTACTATTCTAATTTAATTTTTAATTCGATAATAGATAATACCATGCACAAGTTTGCAACAGGTTTGAATTTTACATATGATAAGTATTCTGAATTTGTAAATTTATCTGATTTAAGTAGAATTGATAATTCAGTTGGTGCTTTCTTCGAATATACTTTTGATAACAACAATAAGTTCAGTTACATCTTAGGAGGACGATTTGATTACCACAATAGGTTAGGTGCTTTTTTTACGCCTAGATTACACGTAAGATATAATCCATGGGAAAAATCGGTTTTTAGATTTTCTGCTGGAAGAGGTAAACGTGCAGCAAATATTTATGCTGAAAATCAACAGCTTTTTGGAAGTTCAAGAGTTTTTTCTGTTTTAGATTCAAATGGAAGAGTCTATGGGTTAAATCCTGAAATAGCATGGAATTACGGAATAAGTTTTACTCAAAATTTCACGTTATTTGGTAAAAGTGCCGACATTACTTTAGATTTTTACAGAACTGATTTTCAAAATCAAGCTATAGTTGACGTGATGCAAAGTCCGCAACAAGTATTATTCTACAATTTAAAAGGTGCTTCTTATGCTAATAGTTTGCAAATAGATTTTAATTATGAAATCATTAAGCACTTTAATTTAAGAACAGCTTACAAATATTATGATATTTCAACCGATTATTTATCAGGTAGTTTTCAAAGGCCACTTCAGGCAAAGCATAGGTTTTTTGGCAATTTAGAATATGAAACGCACATTCAGGAAAAAGGAAAGCAATGGAAGTTTGATTTTACATGGAACTGGTTAGGGAAACAACAATTACCAGCAACGTCAACAAATCCAGTTAATGATAGATTGCCAGAGTTTTCACCATCATTTTCTGTTATGAATACACAAATTACACGAACATTTTCTAGTGTTTTTGAAGTTTATATTGGAGGTGAAAATATTGGGAATTATCGACAACAAAATGCAATATTAGGTGAGCATAATCCTTTTGGAACGCATTTTGACACATCTATAGTTTATGCTCCAATTTTTGGACAAATGTATTATGCAGGATTAAGATTTAAAATAAAATAATTATAAAAATATTAAATTATGAAGAACATATTAATTGGAATGATATTGCTATTTGTAACACTTTCAACACAAGCTCAAGACAAAAAAAATAAAAATGCCAAATACGAAATTGAAGTTGGAGGTAATTGTGATTTATGTAAAAAAAGAATTGAAAAAGCTGCGTTTTCGGTGAAAGGAGTTAAAAGTGCCGAATATCATTTAGATGATAACATTTTACATTTAATAATCAACGAAGAGAAATGTTCAGTTTTAGATATTAAAAAAGCCATTGCAAAGGTTGGACATGATACAGATGAAGTAAAAGCTACTATTGAGGATTATGAAAATCTTCATAGTTGTTGCCATTATGAAAGAAAATAGATTATAAAAATTTTCTAAGAAATTAGAGAGTTTTTATTTTGTATTTTTTAGAATGTATAAAGAATGATGATTATGTTATATTTAAGTCAAAAAAGCGAATAAGATTGCCTCTTAAATAAATAATCGTTACTTTCACGTGCTCAAACTAAACTAACTTATTTATCACATTTTATGAATGATTTCGATTGGAAACAACTTCTTAACCCAGAATTTTATATTCTATTAGAATTTGGTGGAATAAAAATTGGACTTTACGTTGTTTTATTTATTGTATTTGCCGAAACCGGATTATTAGCAGGGTTCTTTTTACCAGGTGATAGTTTACTTTTTTTATGTGGAATTTACAGTCAGTTGTTGATGAAAGAACTATCAACTGGAAGTGATTTTCTGGATGTTTCTTTTTTAGCAGCTTTGGTTTCAGTAATGGGAATTTTAGGAAACATGGTAGGTTATTGGTTTGGAAAGAAAAGTGGAAGTTATTTGTTTAAAAGAGAAGACAGTTTCTTTTTTAAGAAAAAATATTTGTTTCAATCAAAAGATTTTTTTGATAAATATGGAACAAAAGCGATTGTCTTTGCAAGATTTTTACCAGTTGTAAGAACTTTTGCCCCTGTAGTTGCTGGAATTGTAGAAATGGAAAAGAAGAAATTTATGTTTTACAATGTTTTGGGTTCAATTCTTTGGTCGTTTACTATGATTTTTGCAGGTCATTATTTGTATGAATTGTTCTTATCACAGTTTAATATTGATTTAAAACATTACATTGAATATATTGTTATTGGGATAGTTTTAGTGACAACAATTCCGGTCTTAATGAAGTTTTTGAAAAAGAGAAATTAAATTTATTAAATAAAAAAATCCGTCAAGTTCTTCAACAAGACGGATTTTTTATTTTTATTACTTCGTACTTCGTATTTTGTACTTCTTACTTATGAATTACATCATTCCTGGCATTCCGCCACCCATTGGCATTCCACCACCTGCGTTTTCTTCTTTGATGTCGATTAATGCACATTCAGTAGTAAGAATCATCCCAGCAACAGAAGCAGCGTTTTCAAGAGCTACACGAGTTACTTTTTTAGGATCAATAATTCCGGCTTTTAGCATGTCTACGTATTCGTCAGTTTTTGCATTATAACCAAAATCACCTTTTCCTTCAGAAACTTTTGCTACTACTACAGAACCTTCAAGTCCAGCATTTTCAACAATAGTTCGCAATGGCGATTCAACCGCACGGAAAACAATTTGAATTCCAGTAGCTTCATCAGCATTGTCAGCTTTAATTGATGCTAAAGATGCTTTTGCTCTTAATAAAGCAACACCTCCACCAGCAACAATACCTTCTTCTACAGCAGCACGAGTAGCGTGTAAAGCATCATCAACTCTGTCTTTTTTCTCTTTCATTTCAACTTCAGAAGCAGCTCCAACATAAAGAACTGCAACTCCACCAGCTAATTTAGCCAAACGTTCTTGCAATTTTTCTTTATCATAATCAGAAGTCGTAGTTTCCATTTGACCTTTGATTTGGTTGACTCTGTTTTTAATTAAATCAGCATTTCCCGCACCATTTACAATAGTTGTATTGTCTTTATCAATTGCAATTTTTTCGGCTGTTCCTAGCATTTCTAATGTTGCATTTTCAAGTGTGTAACCACTTTCTTCTGCAATTACAGTTCCACCTGTTAAAATTGCAATATCTTCTAGCATTGCTTTTCTTCTGTCTCCAAAACCTGGTGCTTTTACAGCAGCAATTTTTAATGCGCCACGCAATTTATTTACCACCAAAGTTGATAAAGCTTCTCCGTCAACATCTTCTGCAATAATCAATAATGGTTTTCCAGATTGAGCAACTGGTTCTAAAACAGGAAGTAATTCTTTAAGAGAAGACACTTTTTTGTCATATAAAAGAATGTAAGGATTTTCTAATTCTACATTCATTTTCTCTGGATTGGTAACAAAATATGGAGATAAATAGCCTCTGTCAAATTGCATACCTTCTACAACATCAACATAAGTTTCTGTTCCTTTTGCTTCTTCAACAGTGATTACACCTTCTTTTCCAACTTTTCCAAAAGCTGTAGCGATTAAATCACCAATAACTTCATCATTATTAGCAGAAATAGAGGCAACTTGTTTTATTTTTTCAGAACAAGAACCAACTTCTTGTGCTTGTTTTCCTAAATCTTTTACAATAGCTTCAACAGCCTTGTCTATACCACGTTTTAAATCCATTGGATTTGCTCCAGCAGCAACGTTTTTTAATCCTTCTTTTACAATTGCTTGTGCTAAAACGGTTGCAGTTGTAGTTCCATCTCCAGCTAAATCGTTAGTTTTTGAAGCTACTTCTTTAACCATTTGAGCGCCCATATTTTCTAAAGGGTCTTTTAACTCAACTTCTTTTGCTACAGAAACACCATCTTTTGTTACTGTTGGTCCACCAAATGATTTTGAAATTATTACATTTCTTCCTTTAGGTCCAAGCGTTACTTTTACTGCATTTGCAAGTGCATCAACACCACGTTTTAAACCATCACGTGCTTCAATATCGAATTTTATATCTTTTGCCATTTTATTTTATTTTTAAAAACTTAATACTTTGTATTTCTAACTTCGTACCTCTTACATTTAAATTATTGCAAGAATATCATCTTCTCTCATGATCAGATAATCTTTTCCATCAAGTTTTAAATCGGTTCCCGCGTATTTTCCATAAAGAACGGTATCACCAACTTTTACAGTCATTGGTTCGTCTTTTTTTCCGTTTCCAACTGCAACAACAGTTCCTTTTTGAGGTTTTTCTTTGGCTGTATCGGGAATTATAATTCCAGAAGCAGTTTGTGTTTCGGCAGCAGCTGGTTCCACGATTACGCGGTCTGAAAGCGGTTTAATGTTTAATGCCATAATTCGTATATTTTGTATTAATTAAAATTTTAATATTGCTATTTTATAGTCAGAAATTGTGCCATTGATTAAAAACTGACAATTTTTCAGCGAAGGTACTGAAAGTTGACAGATTGTATGACGATTTATTGTTGTTTAATCTTGACAATTTAATCATATAAAAAATGTAAATAATAGTACTTAGTAAAGTTTATACAAAAAAAATCCCGACTTCGTTTTTGAACGAGTCGGGATTTTTTTTGATAATATATTTCTTATTTTTTCACTGGAGTTGTAGGTGTAGCTTCAGGTTTTGTAGGAGTTGTAGTAGTGCTAGCGGCTGGAGTTTCTGCTTTGTCAGTTTTAGGTGCTTCTGTTTGTGGTGCGGCTGGTTCAATTAAACTTTTGTTATCGCTTAAAGTTCCTGTGAAACTTAAACTAGATAATAAAACTAATGTGATTAATGATCCTGCTAATACCCATGTACTTTTGTCTAAAAAATCTGTTGTTTTTTGTACACCACCTAATTGTTGTGAACCTCCAATAGCTGAAGATAAACCACCACCTTTAGGGTTTTGTACCATGATTACTATGATTAATAAGAAACAAACGATTGTTATTAATACTAAAAAAATTGAAAATGTGCTCATTGCTTAACTATTATTGTTTTGTTGTAAATTCTTAATATCCGAAATTCGGTCTGCAAAGAAACTACTTTTTTCTGGATATTTCAAAATTAATATTTCATAAGCTTGAATTGCTTTCTGATATTTTTTTTGTTCTAAGTAAACTTTTGCCAAAGTTTCAGTCATTAAATAGGATTTATCTTCAGTAATAGATATTGATATTACTGGATTACTTTCTTTATTTACAGGTGGTATTTTCGGATTTGATTCAATAAATTTATCTATCATTTCCAATTTTTTCTTCCTAACAATTTCTGCTTCTGTTGGTGTTTCTTTTCTTTCAATTGGTTTCAATCTTGAAAGTTGTAACCATTCTTGAAACGAATGCTTTTCTTCTTTTGTGAACTCTAAAGGTTTTCCAATTTCTAATTTTTCTTTAATACTTTCCTCTTCAGGAGATGCTTTAGCAATAGATGATAATATAGATTGCTCTAAAGAGTTTACAGATTCAGCTGTGCTTGAATATTCAACAATTTCGCTGCCAACTACATCAATATTTAATAATTCGGCAACTTTTTGGTCATATAAACCATTTTGAACTGTTACAAAATTGTCTGATGTTATAAAATCAAACAGAATAGATCTATCTGTAGTAAATGCTGCTGCTACCTTTAAAGCATAATTATATTTAAAACTGTCTTGATTGTACAAGTGTTTTAATCGCAAAACTCGAGCACTTTGAAAATAAGGAAATTCCTCAATAATTTTTTCTAAAGCAATATTGTGTCGCTCATTTATGGCGTCGGGTTTATTGATTAAGTAGGTGTAGTCAGTTAAGTTCAATTTTTTCAGTTTTCAAGTTTAGTAATGAATATACATTTATAACTACTAACTTTATTATTACCATTTAGCAAGAGATTCATTAAAAATGTCTTGTGTTATTCTAGTGAAAATTTCATCTAAATATGTATTCAATTTTGCACCTGTTGGGTTTTCAGAGGCATCAAAATCAACAAAAAAAGAAAAAGTCTTTTCAAAATTATCAGCTTCTTTGTTTTTATTTACAAATCTAACATTAACTGTAATAGAAAGTCTACTTTGAGCCGCTTTTTGATCAGCCGTAGCTGTCATTGGAGTGATATTATATTGTGTTATTTCACCTTCATAAAGTAAATCGCCACTATTATTGGTTAGATTTAAGTTTGTTTGGTTTTGTAATATTTCTTGTAATTTGATAGTAAAAGTTCTTTCAATTCCTGGCTCAATTAATGGTGCATTATTCTGAAAATAGTTTACTTGAACTGTTTTTGCGTCAATTGGCCCAGTACCAGTGAAATTGTAGGGTCCACAACTATTTAAAGTCAATGCAACAAGAAGGAATGCTATGTATTTTAGTTTATTCATCAGAATTTAAAAAGCCAAAGATATATTTTTTTATTTCAATAATTGTTAATCCTTTTATAATGAATTACAAATCGTATTGTTTGATTTTTCGATATAATGTTCGTTCAGAAATCCCTAATTCATCAGCTGCTGCTTTTCTTTTTCCTTTGTTTTTTTCTAAAGATTTTTTGATGAGCTCAATTTCTTTTTGTTCCAATTTCAAAATTTCTTCTTCTTCAACAGTTTCTGCAAATAAATAGTTGTTGTCATCTTCGTCATCTTCAAATTCTTCTTGCTCAACTTCTTCTGCTTTTGGAATTATTGTATTTCGCCGTTGATCTTCAAAAAATGTTTCTTCATCAGATTTTCCATATACTTTCTGAATCAAATTTGGATTGATGTCTTGCACTTTTGCACCATTTTTCATCAATTCTAAAGTCAATTTCTTCAAATCATTCAAATCACTTTTCATATCAAAAAGCACTTTGTACAAAATATCTCTTTCGGTAGAAAAATCATTTTCAGCTTTTTTTCCACCAATAACACTCGGTAATTGACTTCCCTCTTGTGGTAAATAAGATATTAATGTTTGAAGAGAAATTTCTCTTTTGGTTTCTAAAACCGATATTTGTTCAGCTGAATTTCGAAGCTGACGAATATTTCCACCCCAACGATAATTTAGTAAATATTTTACAGCATCATCATCTAGTTTTATGGCTGGCATTTTGTATTTGTGAGCAAAATCGGAAGCAAATTTTCTAAACAACAAATGAATATCCTCTTTTCGTTCGCGCAATGGAGGAAGTCCAATTTCAACGGTGCTCAAACGATAATATAAATCTTCACGAAATTTTCCTTTTTCGATGGCATCAAACATGTTTACGTTAGTCGCAGCTACAATTCTAACATTGGTTTTTTGAACTTGTGATGAACCTACTTTTATAAATTCGCCATTTTCTAATACACGTAACAAACGAACTTGAGTGGTTAAGGGTAATTCACCAACTTCATCAAGGAAAATGGTTCCGCCATCAGCAACTTCAAAATAACCTTCACGCGTTCCTGTTGCACCAGTAAACGAACCTTTTTCATGTCCAAAAAGTTCACTATCAATTGTTCCTTCTGGGATGGCACCACAATTTACAGCAATATATTTACCATGTTTTCTGTGTGAAAGCGAATGTATTATTTTAGGAATACTTTCTTTTCCAACGCCACTCTCTCCAACGACCAACACCGAAATATCAGTTGGAGCAACTTGAATAGCTTTTTCTACTGCACGATTTAGCTTTGGATCATTTCCAATAATTTCAAATCGCTGTTTTATAGATTGTACTGTTTCCATATTTTTTTTTCGCCAAAGATTAACAGATTTATATCTGAATAATCTGTGGCTAACTTTTTTAATTCATTTCACTATACTCAACGGCTTCACCAATCAAAGTTCCGCTTGTGCAATTCGTTATTTTTACATTTACGAAATCGCCTATTTTATAATGCTCTTTAGGAAAAACAACAGTTATGCTTTGTGAATTTCTTCCAGACAAATCATTTTCCGATTTTTTAGAGGTTTTTTCAACCAAAACTTCTACCGTTTGACCTAAAAACTCTTGCGTTCTAAAAGCACTGTGTGTTCTTTGAGCATCAACTATTTCTTGTAATCTTCTTGCTTTAGTTTCTTCAGCAACATCGTCTTCCAGTTTTCTTCCAGCCAAAGTTCCAGGGCGTTCTGAATACGAATACATGTATCCAAAACTATATTTTACATAGTCCATTAATGATAAGGTATCTTGATGATCTTGCTCTGTTTCTGTTGGAAAACCAGCAATCATATCTTGTGTAATACAGACATTCGGAATTATTGATTTTATATTGTCTATCAATCTCATATATTCTTCACGTGTGTGAAGTCGATTCATTTCTTTCAATATTCTATTACTTCCAGATTGAACAGGTAAATGGATATGTTTACAAATATTTGGATATTTTGCAATGATGTGCAGCACTTCTTCGTGCATATCCTGTGGATTGGAAGTCGAAAAACGAATGCGCATTTTAGGAAAACCAACAGCAACCATTTCTAACAATTGTTCAAATTTGACTGCTGTAGCTTGTTGCATTTCGGTTGCTTTATCAAAATCTTTTTTCAATCCGCCACCATACCAAACGTAACTGTCCACATTCTGACCTAAAAGCGTAATTTCTTTATAACCAGTGTCCCAAAGTTGCTGAATTTCCATCATAATACTCTGTGGTTCACGACTTCTTTCGCGACCACGAGTAAAAGGCACAACGCAAAACGTACACATATTATCGCAACCACGAGTAATAGATACAAATGCAGAAACACCATTAGAATTCAATCTCACAGGCGAAATGTCACCATAAGTCTCTTCTTTAGATAAAATTACATTTATAGCATCGCGACCATCTTCAATTTCGGCTAGTAAATTTGGTAAATCTTTGTAAGCATCAGGACCAACAACCATATCAACAATTTTCTCTTGTTCAAGAAATTGTTCTTTCAATCGTTCTGCCATACAACCCAAAACACCAACTTTCATCTTTGGATTAATATCACGTTTTACAGCATTGTACTTCTCTAAACGTTTTCTAACAGTTTGTTCGGCTTTATCTCTGATAGAACATGTGTTTACCAAAACCAAATCGGCTTCTTCCAATATTTGAGTAGTATTATAACCTTCATTTGTCAAGATTGAAGCAACAATTTCACTATCAGAAAAATTCATAGCGCAACCATAACTTTCAATATAAAGTTTCTTTGTGTTTTCAGGTTTATTCTCAAGAACTAAACTTTGTCCTTGTGCTTTTTCATCAATTTCTTTTTCCATAAAATAATCTTCGATTGAATCGGATTACAAAGATAATACTAAATTACAAAATCTGACAAGATGGCAGATAATGTTTAACATTCTTTTATTAAGTAGCGAATGGTTTGGGATTTTTCAGCAATCCATATTCCTGCATTTCATTGCAATCTTTTCATTTGTTGCCTTCGAGTTTGCTTCAGGCAACAAATGAAAAGGATTTCCATTTCAAATGTGAAACATTCACAGAACTCCGTTAAAAATCAAACATTTTGTGAGGTAATCAGGGCTAAAATTCATTCCATTTTTATACTTGCAATTTTTAAAAATGATTTCAAAAACTAAAAATCTAAAAAAAAAATATACTTTTGCCGAACAAACAAAATACATAATGGCAAAGAATTTAGTTATAGTAGAGTCACCAGCAAAGGCAAAAACCATCGAAAAATTTCTTGGTAGCGATTATCAAGTCGAATCAAGTTATGGTCATATTGCCGACTTGCCTTCCAAAGAGATAGGAGTAGATGTCGAAAACGGATTCAAGCCAAAGTACGAAGTTTCAGCTGATAAAAAAGCACTTGTTACAAAGCTTAGAGGTTTAGCTAAAAATGCCGATATGGTTTGGTTAGCTTCCGATGAGGACCGCGAAGGAGAAGCAATTTCTTGGCATTTATCAGAAGAATTAAAATTAGATAAAAACAAAACTAAAAGAATTGTTTTTCATGAGATTACCAAAAATGCCATTCTAAAAGCCATTGATAATCCTAGAGAAATTGATTACAATCTAGTAAACGCTCAACAAGCGCGAAGAGTTTTAGACAGATTAGTAGGATACGAATTATCGCCAGTTTTATGGAGAAAAATTAAAGGTGGATTATCTGCTGGAAGAGTTCAATCAGTTTCAGTTAGATTAATTGTAGAACGCGAAAGAGAAATTCAAAATTTCAAACCAGTTGCAAGTTATTCTGTTGTGGCAGAATTTGTAAACGAAGCAGGAAGAGCTTTTAAAGCTAAACTTCCAAAGAATTTTAATACTAAAAAAGAAGCCGAAGATTTTTTAAACAAAAACATCGGTTCCAATTATAAAGTAGGGGATTTGGAAACAAAACCTACTAAAAAATCTCCAACAGGACCATTTACAACTTCAACTTTACAACAAGAAGCAGCACGTAAATTATATCTTCCAGTTGGAATTACCATGCAATTAGCACAACGTTTGTATGAAGCTGGATTGATTACTTACATGAGAACGGATTCGGTTAATCTTTCCAAAGAAGCAATGGATGCAGCTCAGGCAGAAATCATAAAATCTTACGGAAAAGAGTTTTCAAAACCGAGAACGTTTACCAATAAAAGTAAAGGAGCACAAGAAGCTCACGAAGCCATTCGTCCAACGGATATGTCGCGTCATACAGTAAATATCGATAGAGAGCAAGCGCGTTTGTATGATTTAATTTGGAAAAGAACATTAGCTTCTCAAATGAGTGATGCCGAATTGGAAAGAACCAATGTGAGAATTGAGGCAAACAATCATTCAGAGGTTTTTACAGCTTCTGGAGAAGTTATTAAATTTGAAGGTTTCTTGAAAGTATATCTTGAAGGAAATGATGAGGATGAAGAAGAGCAAGAAGGAATGTTGCCAGCAATGAAAGTCAATGAAAAATTGAGTAATAATTATATCACGGCTACAGAACGTTATTCTCGTCCGCCAAGTCGTTATACAGAAGCTTCTTTAGTTAAAAAATTGGAAGAATTAGGAATTGGTCGTCCGTCAACGTATGCACCAACTATTTCTACAATCATCAACAGAAGCTATGTAGAAAAAGGAACTCTTGAAGGTCAAGAACGAAAATATACACAATTGACATTACAATCAGGAAAAGTATCGGATGTAATTCTAAAAGAAAATACAGGTTCAGATAAAGGAAAATTAGTTCCAACCGATATTGGAAATATTGTAACAGACTTCTTGGTTAAGAACTTTGAAAAAATATTAGATTACAATTTCACTGCCAAAGTCGAACAAGATTTTGACGAAATCGCAGAAGGAAATATCAATTGGACCAAAATGATGCAGGAGTTTTATGATAAATTTCATCCCAATGTTAAAGATGTCGAAGCCAATGCCGATAGAGAAAGTGGTGAAAGAATTTTAGGAAAGCATCCAGAATCAGGTAAAACGGTTTTGGTTCGTTTAGGAAAATTTGGTGCGATGGCTCAAATTGGTGATAGCGATGATGAAGATAAAAAATTTGCAAGTTTACGTCCAGAACAAAATATCGGAAATATTACTTTAGAAGAAGCATTGAATTTATTTTTGCTTCCAAAAGCATTAGGAACTTATAAAGGTGAAGAGGTTGAAGTAAGTTTGGGACGTTTTGGACCGTTTGTACGTTTTGGGAAAGTATTTGTTTCACTTCCAAAAGGTGAAGAACCACTTGATGTAGATTTAGAAAGAGCTAAGGTTTTAATTGATGAAAAAACACAAGCGGATGCTCCAATTGCAGTTTACAAAGGCGAAGGTGTTCAAAAAGGAACAGGAAGATTCGGACCATTTATTAAATGGAATGGAATATTTATTAATGTTTCAAAAAAATATAATTTCGATAATTTATCTCAAAATGATATTGAAGAATTAATTGAAGACAAACTTCAAAAAAATATCGATAAAGTAATCCACAATTGGGAAGCTGAAGGGATTTTAGTTCAAAAAGCACGTTGGGGAAGAAGCGAAATTACTAAAGGTAAAATCAAAATTGAATTGAGTAAAGATGTTGATGCTTCAAAATTGACTTTAGCTGAAGTTCAAGAAATGATTGCCAAAAAAACACCTGCAAAAAAGCCTGCAGCTAAGAAGGCACCAGCAAAAAAAACAACTACCAAAAAGAAATAATAAATGGAATTCGATTTTCTTGCACCTTTAGATAATGATTTGATTATTGATATTAAGCAATTGTCATCTCAGCATTTGTCTAGTAAAGTTGTGTTTCATACTGAAGCGGAGTTTCCAGATATTTCAAAAGTTAATATTGCTATAATAGGAGTTCTTGAAAATCGTGGAAAAGATTCGAAAGAAGTTGATTTATCTAATGTAAGAAGAGAATTATATAGCTTATTTCCTGGTAATTGGAGTAAAACTATTGCCGATTTAGGTGATATTTTAGCAGGAAATTCAACCGATGACACCTACTTTGCATTGCAAAAAGTAGTTTCTAAACTAGTTAAGAATAAAGTAATTCCTATTGTTATTGGCGGTTCACAAGATTTAACCTATGCAATGTATCGAGGATATGATGATTTAGAACAAATGGTAAATTTGGTTTCCATTGATAATAAATTCGATTTAGGTAAACAAGAAACTTTAATTAGCTCAGAGTCTTATTTGTCTAAAATAATTATTGAAGAACCAAATAATCTTTTCAATTATAGTAATATTGGCTATCAAACCTATTACAACTCGCAAGAAGAAATAGATTTGATGGAGAAATTATTCTTTGATGCTTATCGTTTAGGAGAAGTTTGTAATAATATTTTAATTGCAGAACCAGTTTTTCGGGATGCCGATTTAGTAAGTTTCGATTTAACTTCTGTAAAATCATCTGACTCTGGAAATTTTACTAATTTTCAACCAAATGGTTTTAATGGTAAAGAGATATGTTCTTTGTCTAGATATGCCGGAATTAGTGATAAAGTTTCTTGTTTGGGCGTTTTTAATCACAATGATACTAAGCAAGAATCAGTTTTGATTGCTCAAATAATTTGGTATTTTATTGAAGGTATACATTATCGTTCCAATGAGTATCCATTTGGAAGCAAAGAAAATTACATAAAATACACAGTTCCTTTTGAAGATGAGGATATTGTGTTTTTTAAAAGTGATAAAACAGAGCGTTGGTGGATTGAAATACCATTTTTTGCAAATACTCACAATAAATTAAAAAAGAATACGTTATTACCATGTTCTCACGAAGATTATTTGGCAGCTTGCAACCAAGAGTTTCCCGAGCGTTGGTGGAAAGCACAACGTAAGAGCATTTTATAAGAGTTTTTGTAAATAAAAATCTTATAAAATCTTATAAACATAAAATTTGTAAGAAAAAAAATATAAAAACAACAAAAAAGCGTTAATAAACGCAATTATTTGCATTTTGTCGATTATTTTATTTTGTCAATAAATATATAATTGTATTTTTGGTCAAGAAAATAAAATTTTAAGATATAAATAATTGTTTTTTTCAAAAATAATAGATAGGTTTACGCCCTTAAAATAAGAATACATAATTAACCCAAATTAATATGAAGAAGTTCATTGCATTTGCATCTGTTTTAACACTACTAGTTAGCTGTGGTAAGTCTAACGACAAAGGAGAATTAGTAGGAGTAAAAGGAAAAAAATGGCATCCAGAAAAACCATACGGAATGACTTTAGTTCCAGGTGGTGCTTTTATTATGGGTAAATCAGATGATGATTTAGCTAATGTTCAAGATGCTCCAACTAAAACAGTAACTGTCAGATCATTCTATATGGATGAAACAGAAATTACTAATAGCGAGTACCGTCAATTCGTTGAATGGGTTAAGGACTCTATTATTAGAGTGCGTTTAGCTATTCTTGCTGATGAAGTTGGTCAAAAACCAGGTTCAGGTAAAGGTGGAAAAAATGCAGGTAGCATTGGTGATTTCGCTTTTGCAGATCAAGATCCAGCTAAAATGACTCCATACGATAAGTACATGTATGAGAACTATTATAGCGTTGGAACTACTGATGATCCTTATGCTGGAAGAAGATTAAATAAAAAGACAAAATTGATTACTGATACAAAAAAATATCCAGACGAATATTATGTAGAGGTAATGGATACAATGTATTTGCCAGTTGCTGAATCATTCAATGGTTTAAGAACAATTGATGTTGATAAATTGAAATTCCACTATTCATGGATGGACATCCAAGCTGCTGCTAAAGCTAAAGTTGGAAAAAGAAGTAAATTCATCAAAACTGAAAATACTAAAGTTTATCCTGATACAACAACTTGGATTAAAGATTTCTCTTACTCATATAACGAGCCAATGCACAACGATTATTTTTGGCACCAAGCTTATGGAGATTATCCAGTAGTTGGAGTTAACTGGAAACAAGCAAAAGCATTTTGTGCTTGGAGAACGTTGAACAAAAATATTTACGTTAAAAAGAAAAAAGGAAGAGATTT
Organism: Flavobacterium chungnamense; assembly: GCF_039539165.1. Lineage (NCBI taxonomy): Bacteria > Pseudomonadati > Bacteroidota > Flavobacteriia > Flavobacteriales > Flavobacteriaceae > Flavobacterium > Flavobacterium chungnamense. The sequence goes on along the minus strand of NZ_BAABCS010000015.1, from coordinate 22,625 downwards.
GATTAATTCATTCCGTTTACCAACAGAAGCAGAATGGGAATATGCTGCTCGTGGTGGTCTTGAATCAGGTAATTATCCTTGGGGAGGGCCTTATACTAAAAATGACAGAGGATGTTTTATGGCTAATTTCAAACCTAATCGTGGAGATTACGCAGCAGACCAGTCATTATATACTGTAGAAGCTAAATCTTATGAGCCAAATGGATACAACCTTTACAATATGTCAGGAAACGTATCAGAGTGGACAGATTCATCTTATGATGCATCAGCTTACGAGTATGTTTCAACAATGAATCCAAATGTTCCTGATACTTCTAACAAACGTAAAGTTGTTAGAGGAGGTTCATGGAAAGATGTTGCTTACTTCCTTCAAGTAGGAACTAGAGATTTCGAATATCAAGACACAGCAAGAAGCTATATTGGTTTCAGAACTGTTCAAGATTACATGGGAACTCAAACAACCGGAAACGGAAAGATTAAAAGATAAATTGTATTTTAACTAACTTAATTATATTAAACTTAACTAACTAAATTATTATTATTATGGGATTATTATCACCTAAAGTTATGAATTTCGCCTATGGTATGGGTGCAGCAGTTGTAATTGTTGGAGCATTATTTAAAATTGCTCACTTTGAATTAGGACCTTTAACAGGTACTGTGATGTTAACAATTGGATTATTAACAGAAGCATTAATTTTTGCTTTATCTGCATTTGAAACACCACCGGCAGAATTAGATTGGTCTTTAGTTTATCCTGAATTAGCAGGTGGACAAGCACAACCAAAATCAGCTAAAAAAGAAGATCCTAAAGAAGCACAAGGTTTACTTTCTCAAAAATTAGATAATATGTTGAAAGAAGCTAAAATCGATGGTGAATTGATGGCTAGCTTAGGAAATAGCATTAAAAACTTTGAAGGTGCTGCAAAATCAATTTCTCCAACTGTAGATGCTATGGCTGGTCAAAAGAAATATGCAGAAGAAATGGGTAAAGCTGCCTCTCAAATGGAAGCTTTAAATGGTTTATACCAAGCTCAATTACAAAGCGCTGAAAGAAATGCACAAATTAATAATGAAGTTGCTGAAAACAACTTAAAATTAAAAGATCAAATGCAATCACTAACTTCTAACTTGTCTACATTGAATAATGTTTATGGTGGAATGTTATCTGCAATGAGTAATAAAGGATAATTAGTTTTTTTAACTATATTTTATTAAATTAACAATTAAAACTAATTAGAAAAAATGGCAGGAGGAAAATTAACCCCTAGACAGAAGATGATTAACCTGATGTATCTGGTTTTTATCGCGATGTTGGCAATGAATATGTCAAAAGAAGTCCTTTCGGCTTTCGGTTTGATGAATGAAAAATTTGATGCAGCTAATGCATCTGCTACACAAACTAATGAGCAAATGATGCTTGCTCTTGACACTAAAGCTACTGAAGCTAAAGGTCAGTTTGCTGTTGCTGCTGTAACTGCTCACAAAGTTGAAGCTGCTACAAAGAAATTCTATGATTTTGTTGGTACTTTAAAAGCTGAAGTACTTAAAGGTGTTGAGTCAGAAGGCGGAAAATTACCATATGAGGCAATGGATAAAGCTGATAACTTAGATCATAGTTGGTTTACAGGTGATGGATATACTAAAAGAGGTAATGAAGTTATAACTGCAATTGAGGCATTTAAATCAGAAATTAATAGCGCTTTAGGAGGAGAAAAAAAATATGCTGCAATTTTAAAAGAAATTACAGGTAAATTTGATGTTTCTCCAGTTACGAATAAAGAAGGTGTGAAAATTAAATATTTGGATTATCACTTTAAAGGATTTCCAGCAATTGCTTCTTTAGCTAAACTTACTGCTTGGCAAAATGATGCAAAAAAAGCTGAATCTGATGTTATTAGTGCTGCTTTAGGTAAAGCTGCGGTACAAGCTGCATCTTATAGTAATTATCAAGCTATTGTTGCTCTTGATAAAAATGTTTATTTCCAAGGCGAGCCAGTTACTGGTAAAGTTGTTTTAGGACGTTATGATGAAAATACAAAACCAACTTCTTTCCAAGGACCTGGTAAACTTGTAAATGGACAAGCTATCATTTCTACTACAGCTGGTGCTGTGGGTGAGCAAAATCTTAGTGGTCAATTTACTTTTGTTGAAGAAGGTAAAACTATTCCACTTAAATTTACAGGTAAATACGTTGTTGTGCCTCGTCCGAATTCAGCTAACATTTCTGCTGATAAGATGAATGTTGTTTACAGAGGTTTACCAAATCCACTTACAATTTCATTTGCAGGTATTGGTGATAACAATGTAACTGCTTCTGGTCCTGGTGTTTCTTCAGCAGGAGGAAAAGGTAAATATAATTTAACTCCAGGTGCTGGAACGGAAGTAACTGTTACAGCTTCAGGAAAAATGACTGATGGTAAAGTGGTTTCTGATAAAAAAGTTTTCAGAATTAAAAACATACCTGCACCAGCTGGTTCTATTGGAGGAACTCCAGGATACCAAAAAGGAGCTAAATCTCGTTTAGAAGCTTCTACTATTGGAGCAATGTTACCAGATTTTGTTTATGATTTAAATTTTGAAGTTACTCAATTTGCATTTAAAGTTCCAGGTCAAGCTTCTATTGTTGTTAATGGAAACAAAGTTGACGGAAGATGTAAAGCTGCTTTAGCAAGAGCTAAGGCTGGTGATCAAATCACAGTATCTGATATAAAAACAAGAGTTAGTGGTGTAAGTGTTGCTATGAAAACTGCAGCACCAGCTATTTACGAAATACAATAAAAATTTAAGTTTGTCGTTATAAACCTACTTAGATAACTTAGAATAAAAATTATGAAATTGAAAAACTTTTTGTTAGTTGTTTTTAGTGTTGCAGGGACTTATGTTGCTTCTGCTCAATCCAATTTATTGAATGCTAAAACACCAGATGAGATAGGTAAAAAAACAGCTGCTCAACTTGAGTCTGATAATGACAAACCTCTACCTTATGGTTATGTTCATGACAGAGATGTTTTGATGGGTAAGACTACTTGGGAGTTAATTGATGTTGATGAAAGAATCAATTTTCCATTGTATTATCCTATTGATACTGCTTTTGTTGGTAAAGAAAGAAGATCACTTTTTCAAGTTCTTTTGAATGGTATTAAATCAGGGAAAATTACTGAAGTTTATGGTGATGACTATTTTAATGCAAAAAAATCTTTGAAAGATATTGAATCTGTTTTTAAATATAGAGATACTACTCAAGCTGGTATTGACGAATTTAATAACTATTATGATGATTACAAATCTGGAGCAAAAGTTTTATCAGCTGAATTTATAAATGAAACTGTTTTAAGTGCTAAAGATGTTTCAGGATATAGAATTAAAGGTTTCTGGTATTTTGATAAGCGTCAAAGTGAATTAAAGTATAGATTGTTAGCAATTTGTCCAATTGCAATTGAAGCAAGAGACAAGGCTAAAGGAAATACAGATACAATTGATTTGTTTTGGGTTTATTTCCCATCAATAAGAGATGTATTGCATGAAGCTAAAGCATTTAATGATAAAAATTCTGCAATGCCTTTAACGTTTGACCATTTGTTAAATTCTAGACGCTTTAGTGGTGTTATTTACAAAGAAGAAAATGTTTATGGTGACAGAACTATTCAAGATTACATGAAAGATAATGCACAAATGCAATTATTAGAATCAGAAAGAGTTAAAGAGAAGATTCGTAATTTCGAACAAGACATGTGGAACTACTAATATTAGTTTTCAAATAATATAAAACTCTTATCGAAAGATAAGAGTTTTTTTATGTCCATTATTTATCTTTACAATCTCTAAGTAACTTTTTATGTTAGATTATATTATTGTTGGCTCTGGTCTTGCAGGTATTGCTTTTTCTGAAATTGCACTTCAAAATAATAAAACTATTTTGGTTGTAAACAATCAATCTCACAATTCAACAAGGATTGCTGGAGGATTATATAATCCAGTTATTTTAAAGCGCTTTAGTGAGGTTTGGCAAGCTTCAGAACAATTAGAATTATTATACAACTTTTATGCAAATCTTGAAAAAAAGCTGCAGGTTAAGCTGGATTATAAACTACCGCTTTTGCGTAAATTTTATTCTGTAGAAGAACAAAACAATTGGTTCACTGCTTCAGATAAACCCAATCTTTCAAAGTTTCTATCAACTAATTTAATCACCAAGAAATGGAATTCAATTCCTTCACCTTTTAATTTTGGTGAAGTTCTATATTCTGGTTATGTCGACACAAATTTATTAGTCGATTCATACAAACAGTTTCTTATTAATCAAAATTCCTACTTAGAGCATACCTTTGATTATTCATGTTTGGTTATTGAAAAGGAATTTATTTCGTATCAGGATATAAAAGCAAAACATATTATTTTCGCTGAAGGATTTGGGATGCTTTTAAATCCATTTTTTAATAAATTACCATTAGACGGAACTAAAGGTGAATTATTGCTTATTAATGCGCCTAATTTGAATTTAGAAGTAATCATGAAATCGTCTATTTTCGTTCTTCCTATTGGAAATGATATATATAAGGTTGGGGCAACTTACAATTGGGAAGACAAAACAAATATTCCAACCGAATCAGCTAAAAAAGAATTAATAGACAATCTGAAAGAATTAATTACATGCGATTTCGAAGTGATAGAACATTATGCAGGTGTTCGTCCTACTGTTAAGGACAGAAGACCTTTAGTTGGAACCCATCCTGTTCATAAAAATCTACATGTTTTAAACGGATTAGGAACAAGAGGTGTTATGCTTGCACCAGCGATGGCTAAAAATTTATATAATCATATTGAAAATCAAATTCCTCTTGATAAAAATATTGATATCTTGAGAATCAAGAATTTTGTCTCCAATTTTTGTCAAAATGAATAAACATGTTGATGTAAATATTTCTAGCTAGTCTAGCTGTAACTGGCATTAAAAGAAATATTCCAATACCTAGTGAAATAAAAGAAACCTTTACAGATAATCCTAAAATTAATTTTGTTATCACAAATATTGCTACGCCAATTGCAACAGTTAATCCATAACTTACATACATTGCACCATAGAAAAAAGAAGGTTCAATTACATATTGAGTTTTGCAATGGCTACAAGTCTCATGCATTTTGTAAATAGTCTTTAATTTATAGGGGTTTTTTTCCACATACATACTTTCTTCTTGACATTTTGGACAACTTCCTGTTAAAATGCTATTTATTACGGTTCCTTTTTTTAACATTTGCAAAAATTTTTAGCAAAGGTACATCTTTGTACTTTTCTTAATGTAACATTTGTAACAAATTATATGCTTAATATTCACAATTTATCGGTTTCTTTTGGTGGTTCATATCTTTTTGAAGAAGTAACCTTTCGCCTAGGTTCAGGCGATAGAGTAGGTCTTGTTGGAAAAAATGGAGCTGGAAAATCTACAATGCTTAAGATTTTAGCTGGTGATTTTAAACCTGATTCAGGTCAAATTGCTACTGAAAAAGAAATTAAAATGGGGTTCCTTCGTCAAGATATCGATTTTGAACATGGAAGAACAGTTCTTGAAGAAGCCTACGAAGCATTTACTGAAATTAAACATGTAGAAAAAAAACTCGAAGAAATCAATCATCTTCTAGTTACAAGAACCGATTATGAAAGTGAAGAGTACGGTCAAATAATCGAAGATTTATCTGATTATACGCATCGTTTTGAATTACTTGGTGGTTATAATTATGTTGGTGACACAGAAAAAATTCTATTAGGATTAGGTTTTAAAAGAGAGGTATTTAACGACCAAACCGATACTTTTTCAGGAGGTTGGAGAATGCGTATTGAATTAGCAAAACTACTTTTGCAATCTAATGATATATTGCTTCTCGATGAGCCAACCAATCACTTAGATATTGAAAGTATCATCTGGTTAGAAGGGTTTTTAAGAAACTTTTCTGGTGTTGTCGTAATCGTTTCCCACGATAAAATGTTTTTAGATAATGTAACCAATAGGACAATCGAAATCTCTTTAGGTAAAGCATACGATTTCAACAAACCCTATTCTGAATATTTAGAATTGCGTCATGAAATTCGTGAAAAGCAACTAGCAACTCAAAAAAATCAAGCTAAGAAAATTGAAGAAACAGAGAAATTAATCGAGAAATTTCGTGCCAAAGCATCTAAAGCATCTATGGCGCAATCATTAATAAAAAAATTAGATAAAGTTGAGCGTATTGAAGTAGATGAAGACGATAATTCTGTAATGAATATTTCTTTTCCAGTTTCAAAAGTTCCAGGAAGAGTCGTTATTGAAGCCGAAGATGTAACTAAAGCATATGGAGATAAGGTCATTTTGAAAGACATTTCTTTATTAGTTGAAAGAGGAAGTAAAATTGCCTTTGTTGGTCAAAATGGTCAGGGGAAATCTACTTTTATTAAAGCAATTGTAAATGAGTTTGAATACCAAGGTGAAATCAAATTAGGTCATAACGTTCAAGTAGGCTATTTTGCTCAAAATCAAGCCGAATATCTTGATGGTGAGATCACTCTTCTACAAACGATGGAAGATGCTGCAACTGACACTAATCGTTCTAAAGTTCGTGATATGCTTGGTTCGTTCTTGTTTCGTGGTGATGATGTAGAAAAGAAGGTAAAAGTACTTTCAGGAGGTGAGCGTAACCGATTGGCTTTGTGTAAATTATTGCTTCAACCCATCAATGTTTTGGTCATGGATGAGCCTACAAATCACTTGGATATAAAGTCTAAGAACGTGCTTAAAGCAGCACTTCAAAAATATGAAGGGACATTGTTATTAGTTTCTCACGATAGAGATTTCTTGCAAGGAATGTCAAACATCGTTTACGAATTTAAAGACCAAAAAATCAAAGAATATCTTGGCGATATTAACTTTTTCTTAGAACAACGTAACATGGAAAACATGCGCGAAGTAGAGAAAAAAGATGTTGCTAAAAAAGAAGCTCCAAAAGAAAATTCAAAAACTTCTTATGAAGATCAAAAGAAAAACAAGTCACTTCAAAATCGATTAAGCAAAATAGAAAGTCAAATTCAACAACTCGAAAAAGACATTCAAAATGACGATAAAGCATTGGCTTCCAATTATGATAAGCATTTGGAAGACGCCCATTTTTTTATAGCATACAACAAGAAAAAAGCCGAATTAGATAAATTGCTAGAAGATTGGGAAGTAGTTCAAGGTGAACTAGATAATATGTAATCAAATATGAACAACTTTGTAAAACCAATAAATCTGCATTTAACGATTTCAATTTTTATTGTAATGATTGTAGCATTTGTATATGGTTTTAAACCAGATTTGTTTTTTGACGTAAAAGTAAAAACCATTGATGAGCATAATATTTTTAAAGCAATTATGGGAGTTTACAATGCTTTTTCATTCTTATGGTTTGTCGGAATTATAAAGGAAAAATTTTGGCAAACGGCTACAATTTCTAACTTTCTATTCATGTTTGGTTTAGCTTTCGGAAGAATAGTAAGCATTATTTTCGACGGAATTCCATCAACAATATTTTTATTAGGAACCGTTGGTGAATTAACTCTAGGGTTTTACGCTTTTCATCAATTCAAAAAATCAAAACAATAAGTAGATTTTAAGAAGCTAATTCTACTCTTCAGTTTAAAACTCAAAACTTTTTAAATTGTACTTCGTATTTCGTACTTCGTACTTTGTATTTCGTACTTCTAACTTCGTACTTCCAACTTCCTTAAAAGGATGTCTCATTTGCCATTCCGCTTCAGGTTCTAACTTCTTAAAAAAGTATTCTATGTATTTGTTTATCAATTTGTTATTATGATAAATAAAACCCGACATGTTTATAGGAATTGCACCAATAGAACTCTTTATTTCTAAAGCAGTTCTGCCGAAAATAATTTTTTCAAAACCTTTTTCAATGCCATATTCTGTCATGTTGTAAAGCATATTCAAATACAGCATATTTTCTTTTTGAACTTGCGAATCATAACCTAAAAAGTAGGTTTCTAATACAGTGCCATTGAGAAGAATTGTATGAAATCCAACTAATTTATCTTTCAGAAAGTAACCAAATATCAGAAAGTGATTTTGACATTGCTTCTTCATTGTAGAAAAGTGATTTTTTGCCAAAAAGAAGGTGTTGAAAGGTGCGTTTTTAGCTACATAATGATACAAATCATATATGGTTTCTTCATGTAAAATAACTTCATCTAAGTTCAATTCCTTAACATGTATTCCGTCAAATTTCTTGTGAGCTCGTTTATATTGATCACGGTATTTTTTAGAAAATGTAGCAATATAATCTTCTTTATTTTTCCATTTTTTGTCCAAATAGAAAATCATATTAGGTTGCGTATTAAACTCGTATGTATTAGACAGACTAAATTTTTTCAATTCAACTGAGCAATGTTCATAGAAATCTTTAAATGAAACCAAATGAATTTTAATTTTTTTATTCTTGAAATAAGTAGTAATCTCTTTAGCAGATTCCATTAAAATTTCACTGATGTGCTCAAAATCAATTTCTTTAGAAAAAGCATAACCATTTTGACCAGTAATCATATTATTTCCAAGAAATAAAGTATGTGAAGCAAAGTTTTTAAAAATAAAATTTCTGATAAATGTCTTAAAACATTTATCTCGTTCTCCAAAAGATTCTAACTTATTCAAGTCTAAATATTGAGCCAAGGATACACCAATAAGTTCTTGATTTTCAAATATTCCAATATAAAAACATTGCATATTCGTTGGAGCAGATTTTTCTAAAACTTCTAAATAATGTGTTTGAAGAAAAACATTGGATACAGCTACATCATCCCAATTATTTGGAAGTTCTCTAATGTGGTTGTATATTTTAAAAGTAAGTCCTTTCACAATAAAAAATCGCTCCACAAAAGTAGAGCGATTCGATTATAAATAAATGTTAAATTATTTCCATCCGCAGATGATGGCTCCCATTACTGTCATTATAACGGTCCAATATCCTGCTGTAATAGCAATATATTTCCATGATTTTTGCTCAAAAAGACTATTGATAGCAATAATCGGAAGTCCTAAAAATAGTCCCGACATAAATCCATGTAATGCTCCATGTTTAAAAGTTCTAAAATTGTCACCATAATCAGCCATAAAAGCTGCATATGATGGTTTTGCTGTTGCTATAAAATCAGGACCTCCAATCATACCTAATGCTCCAAACTGATGAATTACAAGGGCTGACATCAAAAAGGCAAGCATCAATGAATAAACAAATGTCAATCCAAAAATCTTCAACATATTTCCTTTTTGGGCTTGTTCTTCGGTCATTCCTGTTTCGTTCATCCAAATGCTTCCAAAAACTTTTGGATTATACCAAATAAAACCTACAACTAAACTAGAAAATGCTGCAGCAAAAACTGCGTAAAAATTAAATTCCATAATTAATATATTTATTGGTTAATATAACAAATATATAAAAAAAGACAAATTAAAAAATAAATATTATTTGTAAGATAAAATTTATAAAATATATTAAAATTATAAAAGATAATGCATTTCATCGATTTTATTTGCTTATAAACGATAAATTTAATTGTTTTACATCTCAATAAAACAAACCATCATGAAAGCAACAATTACATTTTTAGTTACTTTTTTCTTTTCAGCAACAATGTTTGCAGAAGTTTCTATGCTTGAAAAAAATGCATTAATTAGTTTAAACAAAGCAACTAATGGAGAACAATGGGTTACTAAATGGAATCTTAATAGTCCTGTGAATACATGGTTTGGTGTTAAAGTGATTAACGATAAAGTTGTTGCTATTGATTTGTCAAATAATAATTTGTCCGGTAAATTGCCAAATGAATTATCAAATTTGAAATCTTTGCAAAAATTAAACTTGTTTAAAAATAATATTGAGGGTTCAATTCCAACGAGTCTTGGTGAATTAAAATCACTTCAAGTTCTTGATTTTTCTTTTAATAAATTGTCGGGTTCATTTCCATCAGAATTGACTAAAGTAGTTTCATTAAAAGAGATTCATTTGTTTATGAATAGCTTAACTGGAGAATTGCCAAGTACAATTGGTTGTTTAACAAATTTACAAGTTTTATCTCTTTACAATAATGAGTTTTCAGGTAATTTACCAGAATCATTGTATAATATCAAATCACTTAGAGTTCTTCAATTAAACAGCAATAAATTTTCTGGTGAGTTAAGTAGTTTAGTTTCAAATTTAGTTGCTTTAGAAAGTTTAAGTCTTTTTGATAATAAAATGAATGGTCAAGTGCCATTAAATTTAGAAAAATTATCTAATTTGACAGAAATGAATATTTCTTACAATAACTTTAATGGACTTGTGTCTAGAAAATTAGCTAAAAAAGATATGTTAAGTTTAACTATGGTTGATCAATATTGTGTAGCGTCTACTTTAAAAGTAGTAATGGATAAAGATAAAGCTGTAGCTTCAGAAGAATAATAATAGTTATAATAAAAATATTTTTATATAATCAAACCTTAGTGAATATTCGTTAAGGTTTTTTCTAATATTTATTTTTAAATATATATTTTTTTATTCTAATATGAATCGAAAATTAATCTTCAGTTCCTTCTCCAGCTTTTCTGTAAATGAATTTTCCATAAATGTGACGTTTTGCAAAACGATTAGGCGATTCAGAATTCACCATTTTTATGTAAACGTTTTTTGGAACACCAATATATTCATATGAAACACCATTAACGTGAGTTACAAAAAGAGTTTGTTTCTCGAAATAATAATCAAGAATATTATGATTATTGATAGTGTCTTGGTATTCAGGAAGATTTTTTTCAACAGTTTCATTTGAGATACTTACCAAAAAATGATAGGCATTAATGATGTTTTTACTTTTTTCTTCCGCAGCTAATTTTCCTTCTTCATCATTTACAAATTTGTCAGGATGTGAATCCTTCATACTGTTTCTGTAAATGGTTTTTAATTCTTTTAAAGTTACATTTTTGTCAACTTCAAGTAACTTTCTGTACTCAACAACTCTTTTCATAAATAATTTTTTGCTAAAAAATAAAAGCCACTCTTTTCAGAATGGCTTCTCTTAGTAGCGGGAACAGGACTCGAACCTGTGACCTTCGGGTTATGAGCCCGACGAGCTGCCTACTGCTCTATCCCGCGATGTTTCGAGTGCAAATATACAACGAATATCGATACTCGCAACAAAAAAATTAAAAAAATCTTTTATTTCTACTATTAGCTTGATATGACTACCTTTGCAACAAATTAAATTAAAATAAATGTAACACAAAGCCGGTTTTGTAAACATTATAGATTTGATATTAAGAGGAGAATGTCCAGTGGACATTTGGTAGATTAAATGTAATTTTAAAAAATAAACATGATACATAAAGCAGGTTTTGTTAATATTATTGGTAACCCAAACGTTGGAAAATCAACATTAATGAATGCTTTCGTTGGTGAAAGATTGTCAATTATTACTTCAAAAGCTCAAACTACTCGTCATAGAATTCTCGGAATTGTAAACGGAGATGACTTTCAAGTAATACTTTCTGATACTCCTGGGATTATCAAGCCTGCTTATGAAATGCAAAAATCAATGATGGATTTTGTTAAATCTGCCTTTGAAGATGCCGACGTCTTAATTTATATGGTTGAAATTGGAGAAAAAGAGCTTAAAGACGAAGCCTTTTTTAATAAAATCATTCATGCCAAAATCCCAGTTTTACTGTTACTTAATAAAATAGATAAATCAGATCAAGAGCAATTAGAGGAACAAATCGATCTTTGGAAAGCGAAAGTACCAAATGCTGAAATCTATCCAATCTCAGCTTTAGAAAATTTCAATGTAAAAGAAGTTTTTGCAAGAATTTTAGAACTTCTTCCAGAATCACCAGCATATTATCCTAAAGATGCATTGACGGACAAACCAGAACGTTTTTTTGTGAACGAAACCATTCGCGAGAAAATCCTTTTAAACTACGATAAAGAAATCCCATACGCAGTAGAAATTGAAACGGAAGAATTTATTGAAGATGATAAAATCATTCGAATTAGATCCGTTATTATGGTAGAACGTGACACTCAAAAAGGAATTATTATCGGTCACAAAGGTGCGGCACTAAAGCGTGTCGGAATGCAAGCTCGTGAAGATTTAGAAAAATTCTTCGGAAAACAAATTCACATAGAAATGTTTGTAAAAGTCAATAAAGACTGGAGAAATAGTCAATTTCAATTAAGACGTTTCGGATATAATCAAAAGTAGTCTTAAATTTTATCTTTCAAAATTCTGTTGGTTAATTCTTCAAGTTTGTGCATTTGAGGTTGGCATTTTTTTCTGTTAACTCTAGCTTGAAAATACAATGCAAACCAAAAAACTACCATCAATCCCATAATTACAAAGTCATTAGTAGTAGATTGTTTTAATGTCCAATGCGAATATGCAATCATCATAAAAACTAAAAAAACACCAGCAATAAAGAAATGTAGGAACATAAAGAAAGTCCAAACTGTTTGGTCTGGTCCAAAAAGTCCTTTTACATGTGTTGTTTTATCTTCTTTTTCTTCTAATTCCAAATGTAAATGTGGAGAATAATACTTTCGTTTGGCTAAAGTGATGAATAAAAATATATGATGATCTGATATTTTTACTCGATAATCATTTTTAACTTCTTCTTTAATTTTTGTTGCATGTTCAATAATTTCATTCATTGACATGGAAACATTTTTTTGAAATCGTGGACGAAGCACGATAGTATTATCCAATTCCATTACTTAAATTTTAACATTCAAATTCTTTAAAACATAGTTTTTTTAGTATTACAACCATACTAAGGTAAGAAAAAATAAAATTAGTAGTACCTTTGCAGCTTATTTTAAAATCATTATGAATAACATTGTTGCGATAGTAGGAAGACCTAATGTAGGGAAATCAACCCTTTTCAATAGGCTGATACAAAGAAGAGAAGCTATTGTAGATTCAGTTTCTGGTGTAACCAGAGATAGAAACTATGGTAAAAGCGAATGGAACGGAAAAGAGTTTTCCGTAATTGATACCGGTGGATACGTTAGAGGAAGTGACGACGTATTTGAAGGAGAAATTAGAAAACAAGTAGAACTAGCCATTGATGAGGCAGATGTTATTATTTTTGTTGTAGATGTAGAAGAAGGAATTACTCCAATGGATGATGCTGTTGCAAAATTACTTCGTAAGGTTACAAAGCCAGTTTTATTAGCCGTAAATAAAGTAGATAACTCCATGCGTGAAAAAGACGCTGTTGAATTCTATAACCTAGGATTAGGCGAATATTACACATTTGCAAGTATTTCAGGTAGTGGAACAGGTGATTTGTTAGACGCATTGATTGATGCTTTTCCAGTAAAACCAGAACCAACTAAAGAAGAAATCGTTTTACCACGTTTTTGTGTTGTTGGCCGTCCAAATGCAGGAAAATCTAGTTTCATAAATGCATTAATAGGTGAGGATAGATATATTGTAACAGATATTGCAGGAACAACGCGTGATGCAATTGATACAAAGTTTGATCGTTTCGGATTTGAATTCAATCTTGTTGATACAGCCGGAATTAGACGAAAAACCAAAGTTAAAGAAGATTTAGAATTTTATTCTGTAATGCGTTCAGTGCGTGCCATCGAACATTCAGATGTATGTATTCTTATTATAGATGCTACACGAGGATTTGAAGGTCAAGATCAAAGTATTTTTTGGTTGGCTGAGAAAAACAGAAAAGGTGTTGTAATTCTTGTAAACAAATGGGATTTGGTAGAAAAAGATACCATGTCTACTCGCGATTATGAAGCAAAAATCCGTGAACAATTACAACCTTTTACCGACGTGCCAATTATTTTCGTATCGGCATTAACAAAACAACGTTTACTGAAAGCATTAGAAGAAACAGTAAAGGTATACGAAAACAGAGCACAACGTATTTCTACTTCAAAATTCAACGATTATATGTTGAAAATTATAGAAAATCATCCGCCACCAGCATTGAAAGGAAAATATGTAAAAATTAAATATTGTATGCAATTGCCAACTCCAACACCACAGTTTGTGTTTTTTGCCAACTTGCCACAATATGTAAAAGAAGCTTACAAACGTTTTCTTGAAAATAAAATTCGTGAAAATTGGGATTTTTCTGGTGTGCCAATTGATATTTATATAAGAGAGAAATAATTTTTATACTAACAGATTTCCAAAATCTTTTAGGTATTTTTAATAAAAATGTTAGAAAAAAACATACAAATAGCTGTCGATAAAGGTGAAATGCTTCCGCTTATGGAAGAATTTTATACTATACAAGGCGAAGGATTTCATACAGGAACAGCAGCTTATTTCATAAGAATTGGAGGTTGCGATGTAGGTTGTCATTGGTGTGATGTAAAAGAAAGTTGGAATGCAGAACTTCATCCTCCAACAGCAACAGATGTCATTGTAGCTAATGCCAAAAAGTATGCAGATACAGTTGTGATTACAGGAGGAGAACCATTAACTTGGGATATGAATCCGCTTACTCAAAAATTGAAATCACAAGATCTTCGTGTTCATATTGAAACTTCAGGATGCTATCCAGTTACAGGAACTTGGGATTGGTTTTGCCTTTCTCCCAAGAAAAACAAGTTGCCAGTTGAAAGCGCCTATGAAATTGCTAATGAACTTAAAGTAATTATCTACAACAAACACGATTTTATTTTTGCCGAAGAACAAGCAGAAAAAGTTAACCCAAATGCAATTCTTTTTCTTCAACCAGAATGGAGTAAAAAAGATGAAATGACTCCGCTTATTGTAGATTATGTGATGAAAAATCCGAAATGGAGGGTTTCATTGCAAACTCATAAATATTTGAATATTCCTTAAAATGAAATGGATTGTACTTTTTTTACTGTTTTCATCAAGTCTTTTTTCTCAAATTGGAGGAGAAGATGAAGTCTATTTGAATGGAGACAGAATAGAAGCTAAATTCAATGGAGGTGGTTTAGATAAATTTTATGATTATATAAACGCAAACTTTAATTTTTCTAAAGTTAGCAAGCCGGGAAGAATGGTTACGGCTTTTACAGTTAATGAACTTGGTGAGATTAAAAATATTAAAGTGGTTCAATTTGTAGATGTTGAGACTGCTACCGAGATTGTAAGAGTCTTAAGAAGTGCTCCAAAATGGGATCCAGCAACACGTGGTGGAAAATCCATAAGTGTTGAAATAAAGTTTCCATTAGACTTTAAGCTTTCAAACAGAACTGAACAAACGGATACAAATAAAGTAGATAAACCATTAAATGAGTTTCCTTCTGATTCTATAAATAATAAAACTCAAGGAGGAATGAGTAAGTTTTATAATTTTTTAAAGAAGAATTATAACACACCAGATGTTCCAAATTTAAAAGGACAGGTCATTGTTGGTTTTACTATAAATGAGGATGGAACTTTAAGTGATTTTAAAATTGTTAAGGATTTAAAACATGGAACAGCAGAAGAATTGATCCGTGTATTAAAGTTAACTTCTGGTAAATGGACTCCAGCGAAGAAGGATGGTAAAAATGTAAAATCTACATTTACTTTGCCCATAAATATTAGCACTCCTCCTGAATAAAAATAAAAAACTTATTTTTTTGTAACTTTTTTGAAAATCAAACAACTTATAAATTGTGTAGAATTAATCAAATTTATTTTGGCACAATAATTGAAAAATTATATATTTATAAAAAATTTTAAAACCACAAAAAAAATGAAAAAACTTATTTTAACGTTCGCTTTGCTATTAGTAGCTCAATTTGGTTTCTCTCAAGCTGTTGATGAAGCTTTCAAAAAAGATGTATTGAAAGTAATTGAAAGAAGTGGCTCTGGGCTTAGTTCTTATAAAAAACAAATTTTAGCAAATATTCCTGAAGATAAACAAGCAGCTTTTTCAGTTGAGTTTGATGGTTTAATAGCTAAAGCTAACGATTTAACTGCAAAAATTTACATGGAAGAATATTCAAAAGAGGATATTAAAGCAATGTTAGCCTTTTATGAAAGTCCAGTAGGAAAAAAAATGTCGGAGAAAGCTCCAGCAATCATGGAAAAATCTCAAGCATCAATGATGGAATTGCAAGGAGAAATTCAATCAATGATGATGAAATATATGCAATAATTGTTGATTCAATTAAAATATAATTCCAAATGACATTCGTTGTTTGGAATTTTTTTATTTTTATCAACTAACAAAATTTTAAATCTATGAGAAAAGCAATCTTTTTATTTACTATATTGATAAGTCAATTTATTTTTGGACAAGAAGATTATAGTAAATATAAACCCGTTGAACCTTTGTATAATAATGGTGGCGTAGAAAAGTTTTATGAATATTTATCAAATACTATCGATTATACAAAAGTTGAAAATGAAAAAGATGTAATAATTGGTTTTGTTTTAGGAAATGATGGTACAATGAATCACATAAAAGTTAGTTTTTGTTCAAATTTAGAAGCTGAAAAAGAGATAGCTTTTGTTTTACAAAATGCAATAAAATGGGATTTGTCTAATCAAAAGGATAAAAATTTATTCGTTTGTTACAAAATGAAATTATTTTTTTCTAATAAAGAAGTAAAAGGCTTAACAAAAACTATGTGGTTTAAAGATGATGTTGTAGATATAAACATTGATAAAAATGAATTTTCAAGTTCAGAAGAAAAATTAAATAGTAAAGATGATAATTTAATATATAATTCTGCTGGACTAGATGTAAGACCAGAATATCCTGGAGGAATGTCAGAGTTCTATTTGTACATACAAAAAAATTATAAAGTGCCCAATATAAAGGGATTAGCTGGGAAAGTAATTGTTAGTTTTGTTATCGAAAAAGATGGCTCAATTACTGATGTTAAAGTTTTGAGAGATATAGGTCATGGCACTGGTGATGAAGTTGTTAGAGTTCTTAAAAATTGTAAAAAGTGGCTGCCGGCAGAACAAAATGGAGCTAAAGTGAGATGTAGTTACATACTTCCAATTAACCTTTAAACCAAAGAAGAATAAAATTACACACATGAAATCACAATTTCTTTTAGATAATAACATTATTTTTTTAAATCACGGTTCGTTTGGATCTTGTCCAAAACCTATTTTTGAAGAATTTCAACGATTGCAATTGGAGTTGGAGCAAGAACCGGTGCATTTTATTCAGAAGAAGTTGCCTGTTTATTTGAAAGAAGCCAAAAAACCCCTAGCAAAATTTGTAGGTTGTGATGCAGAAGATTTCTTTTTTACACCAAATCCAACTTTTGCTGTTAATACCATAATGAGAAGTTTGAATCTCCAAGTTGGTGATGAAATACTAACAACCAATCACGAGTATGGAGCAATGGACAGAACTTGGAATTTCTATTGCAAAAAGTCAGGAGCAAAATATATTCGTCAAGAAATTTCCTTACCCATTGTTTCTAAAGAACAAATTATAGAAGAATTCTGGAAAGGATATAATGAAAACACAAAAGTAATTTTCTTGAATCAGATTTCAAGTTCGACGGCATTGATTTTTCCAGTGAAAGAAATTTGCGATAAAGCACAACAACTTGGATTAATTACTATTGTTGACGGCGCTCATGTTCCAGGTCATATAGATTTGAATATTCAAGAATTGAATCCCGATTTTTATACAGGAACATTGCATAAATGGATGTTGGCTCCAAAAGGAAGTTCGTTTTTATATGTAAAAAAAGAATTTCAAGCCGATGTTGACCCATTAGTAGTAAGTTGGGGTTACGAAAGTTTAGTGCCAAGCGATAGTCAATTTCTAGATTATCACGAATATCAAGGTACAAATGATCATTCGGCGTATTTGTGTACACCTAAAGTGATTCAGTTTTTGGAAGAAAACAATTGGAAAGAAAAGGCGAAAGCTTGTAAAAAAATAGTTTTAGATAATTACCAACGTTTTTGTGATTTGGTTGGAACACAACCAATATGTCCAATTTCGGAGGAATTTTTTGGTCAAATGGCAAGTATTTCTATTAGAACCGAAAAACCTATGGAATTGAAAGAGTTGTTGTATACCAAATATAAAATCCAAATTCCAATTATGCCTTTGAATGATAAGATTTATATGCGTTATTCGATTAATGTGTATAATTCTCAAGAAGATTTAAATGCTCTTTACCAAGCGATTACTGATATTATCAAAACTACCGATTTGATTCAAGTCAACGAATTGTAGGATTAGCTTCTAAAAAAGACGCGCCAAATAATCAAAATGTTTTCCTTCTTCAATTAATTCGCATTGCAAACCGTTTGCGAAAGCCGCATTTTGTAGCGTATTATAATCCAAATACAACCACGGAAATGCTTTTTCAGTTTGGTTTTTATAAGAAATAGTAAAGATTAGTTCGCCGTAATAACCATTAGCAGGAATCCATTTAGAACCATCGTCATCTTCATCAAACATATAAATAATATCTGAAGAATCTATTAGAATTTGACCATTTGGAGTCAATAAACTTTTTAGTTTTAACAAGTATTTAGAAGTTTCTGCTAATGTTCCGAAAATTCCTGTTCCGTTCATCAATAATAAAATAGTATCATATTTATTCTGATGACCTTCAGAATACACTTTCAAATCCAAAATATTTTCAACTTTAGCATTTTTCAAACCTCGAAGTTGACACGCTTGAATCGCATTTTCGGAAATATCGATGGAAGTTACTTCTAGTTTTTTGGTGTTTTGAAGATGTAAACTATGACTACCAGCGCCACAACCTACGTCAAGAACTTTACCTTTACTAAGCTGAAGTGCTTTCTTTTCTAATTTCGGCATTTCTTTATAGGAACGAAAAAGATAAGCAACATCCATTTCATCAGCTGACGATATGTTGGTTTCTGTAATAATGTCTTCAGGCGAATTGTTGGTTTGAAAATCGAGAATGGCTTTTCCAAATAAATCTAACATTTTTGTAAAGTTTCAGGTTTAACGTTTCAAGTTGTTTAAATTTGCATCAGAAATCAAACTAAATGCTAAAGCCTCAATTAAACGAACTCGGAAAACTTGCCAAAGATAAGCATAACGAAAACAAAAAGTATTTCGATAAGCTGAAAAAGAAAGCACCTAAAAATTTAGATTATGTAATGCAAGATTTACATGATGTCGAATTCAAAAAAACCGATTGTTTAGAATGTGCCAATTGTTGCAAAACTACTGGACCACTGTTTACTTCAGCTGATATTGAGCGAATTTCAAAGCATTTTAGGCAAAAACCACAGCAATTTATTGATCAATATTTGCGTATTGACGAAGACAAAGATTATGTTTTAAAAAGTGTTCCGTGTACGTTTTTAGAATCAGATAACAAATGTTTTATCTATGATGTGCGTCCAAAAGCTTGTCGAGAATTTCCGCATACTGATAGAAAAAAGTTCCAACAGATATCTGATTTGACTTTGAAGAATGTTGAAATCTGTCCAGCAGCATATAATATTGTAGAAAAAATGAAAGAGAAAATAGTACTTTAGAAGTCTATTTTCTATATTCTTTTCTCTATTTTCTACTTATAAATCAAATACTTCTTCCTCATTTCCTTAAAATCATTCAACCCTTTCTCCCAAGATTTTCTGATTTCAATTTCTGAAACACCATCAATTATTTGATGTTGTAGTTTTTTAGTTCCTGCTAGTTTGGTAAAGAAATCATTAAAGAATTTAGATTTATCCAAAGTCGAATTGTAGGCTTTAATCAACCATTTCAACTCCAATTGATTTACTTTTGGAATAGAAGTTAAATTTTCTCCATAGCATAATTGGTTTTTATAAATAGGTTCTTTAGCTCCAAAATTTGGAATAGGAGTAAAGCTAAAATCACTTTTAGGTAAAAATGGCGAACCATAAATCTGAAATTGCATTTCCGTGCCACGACCAACACTAACATTTGTTCCTTCAAACAAACACAAACTTGCGTATAAGTTTATTGATTGGTTATTTGGTAAATTAGGAGAGGGTTTCACAGGTAAACTATAGTTCATTTCTCGATTGTAATCTGCACAATGTATAACTTTTAAGTTACATTGAATTCCATTTTTCAACCATTTTTCACCATTTATCATTCTTCCATACTCACCAATAGTCATTCCATGTAATAAAGGTATTGGATGCATTCCAACAAAACTAGTGAATTCTTTTTCCAAAATCGGTCCATCAACAATAGTTCCATTAGGATTTGGTCGGTCTAAAATCATTAATTCTATATTGTTTTCAGCACAAGCTTCCATTATATAATGTAGAGAAGAAATATAGGTGTAAAATCGTGCTCCTACGTCTTGTAAGTCAAAAATCATTACATCAATTCCGATTAATTGTTCAGGTTTTGGTTTTTTGTTATTTCCATAAAGTGAAATTATCGGTAAATCTGTTCTAGAATCCTTTCCATCTATAATATGTTCACCTGCATCTGCAGTTCCTCTAAAACCATGCTCTGGAGCAAATATTTTTTGAATGCTAATTTTATTCTCGATAAGAAAATCAACTAAATGAACATTATTTGATAAAATTCCAGTTTGGTTTGTAATTACACCAATTTTTTTCTCTTTTAACAAAGGTAAATAAAAAGTATATCTATCGGCTCCAGTTTTTATTGATGAATTAGTTACTTCTTTTTCAGTATTTCTTCTTGAATTTTCAAAATGTCTATTTAATCCGCATGAGGAAGATATTGTTAGGTATCCCAAACAAATAATACAAGTCGATAATAAGTATTTCATCATTTTATAATTTAAATTAACTTTGTCTCTTTGTCCTAAAAAGAAATATCTTTGCAACAAAACCCAAACTTTTGAATTTAGAACATTTCATTGCCAAAAGACTAATTACTGCTAAAGACCATAAAAGTAGTATTTCTGCTCCAATAATAAAAATTGCCATATCTGCTATTGCAATAGGTATTGTTATGATGATTGTTTCAATAGCGACAGGAATAGGTTTACAACAAAAAATACGCCAAAAAGTATCAGCATTTAACGGACACATAATAATTTCTAATTTTAACGGAAATGAATCGGATGGTAGTATAGAGCCTGTTTCTACAAACCAAAAGTTTTATCCAAAGTTCAATGCTGTTGAAGGTATAAATCATATTCAAGCAGTTGCAACCAAGTTAGGAATAATTAGAACCGAAACAGATTTTGAAGGAATAACTTTCAAAGGAGTTGGTAAAGATTACAAATGGGAATACTTGGAAGAGTATTTAATTGAAGGTGGATTGCCCAATCTAAAAAGTAATTTAAACGAAGAAGTTTTAATTTCACAATATTTAGCCAACAGATTAAAATTGAAATTATACGATAGTTTCAATA
Organism: Flavobacterium chungnamense; assembly: GCF_039539165.1. Taxonomy (NCBI): domain Bacteria; kingdom Pseudomonadati; phylum Bacteroidota; class Flavobacteriia; order Flavobacteriales; family Flavobacteriaceae; genus Flavobacterium; species Flavobacterium chungnamense. The sequence goes on along the minus strand of NZ_BAABCS010000015.1, from coordinate 1,304 downwards.
CTTTTTTTCTAAACGAAGGAGATAATAAGTTGCCAAAAAGTAGAAGATTTAAAATTGTAGGAATTTATAATTCAGGTTTTCAGGAATTTGATGCTACTTATATAATAGGAGATATTCGTCACATTCAAAGGCTAAATAAATGGAGCACCAGTCAAGTTGGTTCATTTGAGGTCTTTGTTGATGATTTTACCAAAATAGACGAAAAAGGTCAGCAAGTTTACAAAGAAATATCTTCAACCCTTAATTCTCAAACTATTGTAGAAAAATATTATTGTATTTTCGACTGGTTAAAACTATTCGATTTTAACATTATTGTTATTCTTATTATAATGGTAATCGTATCTACTATTAATATGGTAGTAGCATTGCTTGTCTTGATATTAGAAAGAACTCAAATGATAGGAATTCTAAAATCACTTGGTTCAGATAATTGGTCAATAAGAAAAATATTTCTATACAATTCTTTATACCTAATTCTAAGAGGCTTGTTTTGGGGTAATACTATAGGAATAGGATTGTTGCTTATTCAGAAGAAATTTGAAATAATTAAACTAAATCCAGAAAGTTACTATGTAAATGTAGCGCCTGTAGAAATTAATATACTCTATATCCTTGCTCTTAATATAGGTACAGTCCTTGTCTGTTTGTTGGTTTTGTTAATCCCTTCCTACTTAATAACTAAAATATCTCCTGCCAAAACCATTCGTTTTGATTAATTAGAAGCGAACCATCAGCGCTTTCTTGCGGTCGGTATTCCTGCTTTCCGCGTTACAAGGTAACTGCTTCAATCGGGGCTAGGTTGTTTTTGTATTGAATAGATTTAGGCTTTTCAAAAGATTTTATGTTTAAAGTGGCCGTTTTCAATAAGTGATAGAAAAAACTTTGTTTAACAACAATCACAAAACCAGTGTATTAAAAAATAGTTTTAAAAAAGGGTTTAAATAAGTTTGCGAGATTGAAAAAGATGACTACTTTTGCACCCGCATTAAGGCAGACGTTCTTTAATAAATACTGAAAAAAACTTAAAAAAAGATTTGCAAGGAATAGATAAAGGTTTTACCTATGCCATCCGCAAAACGAATAAGTTTTTTGATATAATTGAGTAAGGAAAAAGAAAAAAATATTTTTTTTCGATTTACTTGCGAGTTAAGAAAAAAGATGTACTTTTGCACCCGCTAATCGAGAGAGATGCGACACAAAAAAGAATGACACGTTCATAGACATATTGAATTGACAGCCGTCTTGTCCACAAGACAAGACAAAGAAAAAGAAAGTAAGGCAAATCGGAAATAGATAGTGTTGAA